>JBMTIF010000001.1:0-21177 GCA_049437045.1 Alphaproteobacteria bacterium
GCCACCATTGTTATCGGTGCTCACATCCCCAAACAGCCCGATCGAAAGTCGATCATCCAGCACTTCGTAAGCACCTGAACCATTGGAAACACCGCCCATCACACGGTCGGAAACATAGGACCAGCGCCCCCCAATGTTGGCTTCTGGCGCGTTTGAAAAGTCATCGATTAACAAGGTGTCAGCACCCGTTTCATCCAAATTATTGCTACTGTGGCTTGCGCTAGCAGTGGCCCTGAAACAGCGACAGCAGTTCCTAACCCCGCAGCAAATCTAAGAGCTTTGCGTCTATTCATGGCCCTGAGTCCTTTCCAGCGTAGTGAACAACCGTCTGTGACACTTGCCCGATTGGTTGACCTCGGCCCGAGGCTGCTACGCTGCATGCATTTGTGTATACGCAGGGAACTAGGCGCTCCGTCAGGCCTTTCAACGGCCATTGCACCCCAGTCCGTAATTTGTGAACTGATTACGTTTGTAGGTATGCATCTTGATTGTTTATCTAAGATAGCTAATTTGCAATTTCACTCGTGAAAAAATGAATATGATTTTCGGGATCTAGGCACAGATGCAAATTCATCAATATGAGATTTATGAGTATTATTGTCTCAATTTTTTTAATTAAAATGTTGTGTCGCACTATTTCTCGTGTGAATTTTTGGAGTCGTAGAGGTTTTTGCATCGGGGTAGCAAAGGGGTGACCTTGAACGAAGGACAGCGCCATAGCGATGGGCCGTTGATACGGCTTGGGTTGAGCCTCCTCGTGACTTCCGCCTTCACATTTCTTGCGATATCCGTAGCATTCCTCGTCTATCTCCTCTTTTTCTATCTCGTGATCTTAGACGATTTCAAATTTTTTGATATTTTTAATAAATTTTATACAACAGCTTTGGTCGGGTTCTTGATCATCCCCATTGAAGTCGTCTTGCATATGTTCAGGCGCGATAGTCTTATTAAATCAGCCTTCATCCTATTCTTGCTGGCATTCGCACTCGATACCTTGGTGTCGACTGTTTCCTTTTATCAGTCAGTTAACCTGTTCTTTGCCTATCTTTCAGAAGCGCTCGGAGTGGAGCGTTTTTCACTGCTGCTTCTGGCCCATGAAGTTCTTGCATCCATACTTGCCATTCTCTCTGGAATCCTATTTCTGGTCATCTGCAAGCCGGTGCTCTTCAAGCTCAAACTTGTTGACCCTTAGAGGGACAAACTCTCTAATCTCAGAGTGCGCACCCTAAAGATAGAGAGCCTCCACGATGAAAATCAGTCCGACACTTATTGAAGCATATCAGCGTGATGGCGCGGTTCTGGTTAAGGGCCTTTTTGCCGATTGGATTGATGAAATTGCGCAAGGCATCGAACAGAACATGGCCGAGCCCGGCCCCTATGCGGCAGAGAACCTGCAGGACGGCGAGCGAGGTCGTTTTTTTGACGATTACTGCAACTGGACCCGCATTCCTGCTTTTGAAGAAGTGATCCGTAAGTCAAACGCTGCAAGCGTAGCCGCGCAGTTGATGAGCAGTGGCGAGGCTCAGTTCTTCCACGACCACGTTCTGGTCAAGGAACCCGGAACCACAAAAGCCACCCCGTGGCACCAGGACGGTCCCTATTACTTTGTAGAGGGCGAACAAACGGTGAGTTTCTGGACCACAGTGGAACCCGTCACGGACGCGACCTTGCGGTGCGTCGCGGGCTCCCACCGCTGGCCCAAGCCGGTCCTGCCCACACGCTGGCTTAAGGAAGATAAATTCTACCCCAACGAAGAAGACTACATTCCCGTCCCTGACCCCGATGCGGAGGATATGAAAGTACTGGAATGGGATTTGGAGCCCGGCGATGCCGTAGCTTTCAACTTCAAGACCCTGCACGGGGCGCGTGGCAATACCAGCACCCAGCGACGCCGGGCGTTCTCTCTGCGCTTTGTGGGTGACGATGCACGCTATGTAGAGCGCCCCGGCCGCACTTCACCCCCCTTCCCCGGTCACGACATGAGAGCGGGTGAACGGTTGCGAGAAGACTGGTTCCCGGTCATTCACACCCAGTGATCCGGCTTTCGCTTCTTGCCGCCATTACCATGGTGGCTTTCGCAGGAAACTCGATCCTGAACCGTATGGCACTCGCCGAAGAACTGATTTCGCCGGATGCCTTTGCAGCGATCAGACTAACCAGTGGTGCCTTCGCACTCGCCGTGCTGGTCAGTTTCAGTCAAAAGGGTTTGGGTTGGCTTGGAAAAGGGTCCGCTGTAGGGGCCATATCGCTGGCCGTCTACGCTATCGGCTTTTCCTTTGCTTACCTCAGGATCGATGCCGGTCTAGGCGCTTTACTTCTGTTTGGCGTGGTTCAGATCACCATGTTCACCTCAGCGCTCATTAATCGGCAGGAAAGCATCAGCACACTGCGATGGCTGGGCACTGGAATGGCGTTTGGCGGATTGGTGCTTCTGTTGCTGCCCGGTGCCGCAGCGCCTTCGCTTCCGTTTGCGGCCCTGATGATTGTTAGCGCCCTTGGTTGGGGTTTCTATACCCTTGCTGGGAAGCAGGCGACGGACCCTTTGGCCAGTACAGCTGCGAACTTCCTTTACGCGGCTCCAGCCGGACTCATCGCGTGGACGCTTGCTCCTTCGACTGAGATCCTGACACCCGCCGGTGTTAGTCTGGCGCTTTTGTCTGGCATCGTGACCTCAGGAATGGGCTACGCCCTTTGGTACTTCATTTTACCCCAATTGCGCACCACCACTGCCGCGTTGGCACAGCTCACCGTACCCGTCATCGCCGCGGTGGGTGGTGTCTTGTTGCTGCGCGAAGACATGACGCTGATCTTTGTCGTTGCCACGGCTTTGGTCCTCGCCGGTGTCGGCATATCGCTGCGCCGATAATAGCCATTCACGGCCTATCGGTTCTGTTCATACCATTCCTTGATCAGCAATCGTTCCTCGGGAAGCATATTGGACTTGTTCGCCGGCGGCATGGCCACGCTTAGCGCTGACTGCATGTAGATGCGCTTGGCGTGAAGGGCGGTTTCTGCCGGTGTTTCTAGCGCCACACCCTTTGGCGCGCCGTACAGCCCCTGCCACGCCGGTTGTTCAGCATGACAGACGGTGCAGCGGTTCGAAATAATGGTGTGAACGCCATCAAAGGTCTCAGCCGCCATCAGCCGCTCCTGCTGCGCCGTCAATGTTGCAGCTTGCGCCTGCCCCCGTTCACCTTTGAAGACGAAGGGCCACACCGACAAGGCAATGACAATCGCAAACAGAACGAACGCCGCGCTCCACGTCCACATGGGGTTGCCTTTACGGGCATCGCGCGTGTTGAAGAAATGCCGAATACAAACGCCAATCAGGAACACCAAGGACGCTATGAGCCAGTTGTATTTGCTCGCGAACACCAGTGGGTAATGATTGCTGAGCATGAGAAACAGCACTGGCAGTGTCAGGTAGTTGTTGTGCGTAGAGCGCTGCTTGGCAATGACGCCATACTTCGGATCCGGCTCGCGCCCTTCACGCAGATCCGCCGTTACGATTTTTTGGTTTGGAATGATCACCAGGAAAACGTTCGCCGACATGATCGTTGCCGTCGCTGCGCCCAGATGCAGCATGGCAGCACGACCGCTAAACACCTGCGTATAGCCCCAAGCCAGCGCTACCAGCACCAGAAAGAGAAAAATCATCAAACGGGTGTTGTCGTCGCCAAAACGGCTCTTGCACAAGCGATCATAAAAGATCCAACCCAGCGCAATCGACCCCAGCGAGATCAATATCCCGACCCAGATCGGAATATCCAACACATTAGGATCAACCAGATAAAGGTCAGCGCCCAAATAGTAGACCAGCACCAACATGGCGAAACCAGTCAACCACGTACTGTAGCTCTCCCATTTGAACCAGGTCAGGTGCTCAGGAAGGTTGGGGGGCGCCACGTTGTACTTTTGCACGTGATAAAAGCCGCCACCGTGGACCTGCCACTCCTCACCGTTAACTTTTTCCGGCAAGGGACCATCACGCCTGAGGCCCAAATCCAGAGCAATGAAATAGAACGACGACCCGACCCACGCGATCGCTGTTGTCACGTGCGCGATGCGAAAAGCGGTTTCGAGCCACTCAACGAGAATGGGGAAAATGGCGATGTCCATACTGTGCTCAATCCAGTGCGTGTTGTGCGCAGCTTAGGACAGGTTGATACAGACTTGAAGATGCCTGATTAGTCGCGGCTCCAGCGGTAAACACCGCCCTTGGATTCATCGTTCAGCAGGTAGATTGCACCATCAGGACCAACCTCAACATCCCGCAATCGTCCCAAACGCCGGTCCAGCACCACTTGCTCACCCACAACGGAATCGCCCTCTATCTGCAGATGGTAAAGCTGCTTGAACTTGAGCGACGTCACCAGCAGATCGCCTTCATATTCGGGAAACTGCGAACCCGCTGGAACAAAAGTCATGTCACTTGGCGCGATGGATGGTGTCCAATGCCAAACACTGTCAGCATAACCGGGCGCGCTGGTCCCAATACCGATTTTCCCGCCGCCATACTGCTCCCCAAAGGTCAGCAGCGGCCAGCCATAGTTTGCACCGGCCTGTATGATGTTGATTTCGTCTCCACCCTGTGGACCGTGTTCATTGGTCCACACAGCGCCGGTAAGCGGATGGATGGTCATGCCTTGCGGGTTTCTGTGGCCTAGGCTGTAGACCTCAGGCATGGCACCCTCTTGCCCGACAAAGGGATTATCTTCGGGAACTGTTCCATCCCGGTTGAGCCTGACGATGGTACCCAGGTGCGTGCTGACATCCTGCGCACTGTCCTGATTCAACCGATCCCCAATACTCAGAAAAACATAACCCTGCGGATCGATTCCAATCCTGCATCCAAAGTGATGAATTCCAAAGCCCGGGTTTGAGGCCGTAAATAACCTCTCAAAATCTTCCAAAGCAAAGCCGTTCAGACGCCCTTTGCCCAAGGTCGTGGCAGAGCGGCCTACAGACGTTCTGCCAGAATAGCAAAGGAACACCTCACCATCGTCATAGAGTACATCCAGCATTCCGCCTTGTCCGCCGACAACGGACTTAGGCACTCCGCTCACGCGGTCGGACGTTCCCTGAGCCAAATCAACCAGACTGAGCCGTCCGGGGCGCTCCGTAACCAGCAAACGGTTCTCATCAACGAAGCTCATGCCCCACGGGTTTTCAAGATTAGGGCTAACACGTCTAAGGGACTCTGCACCGGCAAGCGCACCTGCCCCAAAAACCAAAGCTGCACCCGCACGGGTGATGGCTCTGAACGCAGACATCAGCAACATAGCGAAGGCCCCTCATGGTTGATTGCAGCACAGCCTTAGTTCGTGGAGTTAAGACGTTTTTCAGCAATTGCCAGATTGAACAGCAGGACTGACCAGAGCTTGGAAAATCTTGCTCTCCCAAGACAAGACGATCACTCTCCCGCCAAACCATAACCGACGACTGCTGGAGCATCATGAACGAAGGTTTTTCTGATTTAATCAACAGCATGCGCGCGGGTGAGAACGGTACCCAGCACGTCACCATTCCACCCGGTTGGGCACAGGGACAATCGACCTATGGCGGCCTGACAGCAGCCTTGGGGCTGGAGACGGTTGGGCGTGCATTCGAAGGGTTACCACCGCTCCGATCAGCCATGATCAACTTCATCGGTGCAGCGGGTGGTGATTTGACGGTACAGCCTGAAATGATCCGACAGGGGCGCTCAATGACAGTGGCGCAGGCTGATGTCATTGCCGAGAAAGGTTTGGCGACGCGCTCGACATTCTCTTTTGGTGTGGCCCGGGAAAGCGCTTTCGAGGAGACCCATCTGCCCGTTCCGGATTTGCCTGAGCCCGAGGACGCGCAGCGATACTTCAGTGGCGTCGCTCGTCCAACCTTTACCCAGTTTTTTGATTCTCGGCTGGCCAAGGGCGGTATGCCCCGTAGCGGTTCTGATCAAACCAACCACTTTATCTGGGTGAAATTCGAAGAAACGATCCAACCGTCTATGGTCTCGTTGCTGGCACTGGCCGATATGCCACCGCCGGCAATGATGCCAAAATTTACCGAATTCAAACCAATTTCGTCGCTCACTTGGATGGTGAACGTGCTGCAGGAGAACCCACAGCCGTACAAAGACGGCTGGTGGCTGCTGCAATCCCGCGCTGAACATGCCTCACAGGGCTACTCCAGCCAGGATATGCTTGTCTGGGGCGCGAACTTGAAGCCGGTCATCGCTGGCCGACAACTCGTCGCGATCTACCTCTAGCACGGGTTTTCGGGGCGGTGTTTATCCCGCCCCAGTCCACGCGTGGGCTTTACTGCTCAACCTGCAGGTTTACAGCAGAGGTCTTGCCGCGTGCAGTGTCGACCTTCAGCTCGTAAGAGATCGCCTGACCATCGTTCAAGCCAGAGAGTCCAGAACGCTGGACCTCAGAGATGTGAACAAAAACGTCCTGGCCGCCTGCGCTTGGCTCGATAAAGCCGTAGCCCTTGGTTTCGTTGAACCACTTAACGGTACCGGTTTCCATGTGGGTATTCCTTCAAAGTCTTTAGTAAAACTGCGCCGAATTCAGGCGACAGCTTCGCTCGGCCGTTTGGCTTTGCTCGATGAAGCGCGGTCAGACCGCGCGTTGTTGGCAGGCACAGCGTTTCGACGCTGACCCTTGTTCTTTGTTGCGGCGTGCGCTGGACGGTTTTGGCCCTTGCGGTGATTCCCCGGCTTGGGTTGCTTGCGACCAGACCCTTTCTTCTTGGGGCGCACGGTCTCTTCGCGGGCAAAGCGCTCGCGATCAGCGTCCTCAGCGGTATCAACCCGCGCACGGATGGGGTTCCATACCGGCGCATCAGGATCTCGCTTGGGAGCAGACGCGGCGTTTTCTTGACGTTTCCCAGTCTGCGCCTTTTTAGCGAACTTGCGGTCGGCTGTTTCTGATCGACGGTCACCGCTTTTGCGGTCGCCAAACTTCTTACCGTCTTTGCGAGGACCAGCCGCTTTGCCAGCGCCTGACTTGGCGCCTGCGCGTCCATTGCGACGACGCTCGTCTTCTGGCGGCTCAACCGCAACAGCATCCTTGTCCGGCATCTCGACATCGCGAATGTTAAGCTGTTCCATCTTGAGCTTAAGCCCAGTCAGACGCTCGACTTCACGCAGTAACTTCTGCTCCGCTGGTGCCACCAGCGAAAAGGCAATGCCGTCCTTCCCAGCCCGTGCTGTCCGACCCACTCGGTGGACATAAGCTTCGGGAACATTGGGCATTTCGTAGTTGATTACGTGCGAAACGCCATCAACATCGATACCCCGAGCGGCAATGTCCGTTGCGACCAAAACCGGAATCTGTCCCTTCTTAAAAGAAGACAGGGCCCGATTACGCTCGCCCTTGGTCTTGTCGCCGTGGAGGGCAAAAGTCTGAATACCCGCCTTACGCAGCAGCATCTCAACATCATCAGCCGTGCGCTTGGTCCGGGTGAAGATAATGCCGCGCTCAACGCCATTCTGGCCAATCAATGCCAGTAGGGAACGGCGGCGGTCGCGTGCCTTGATCGAATAAACATGCTGCTCAATCCGCTCGACCGGCTTGGACTGCGGGCTGACTTCGGTCTCAAAAGGCGACCGCAAAAAGTCGTTGGCCAACTTCCGGATTGGCTTGGGCATGGTCGCCGAAAGCAAGACCGTCTGACGCTTCTCCGGCATGAATTCCATAATTTTCCGGATGGCGGGCATGAAGCCCATGTCCATCATCTGATCGGCCTCATCAAGCACGATCGTGTGCGTGCGGTGCAGTGCCAGATAACCGCTCTCAATATGATCGATTAGTCGGCCCGGCGTCGCGATGACGAGGTCAGCGCCGCGTTTCATGGCATTGATCTGCGTGGTGTAACTGGTGCCGCCAATGAGCAGCGCGACATTGGCCTTGCTGAATTTGGACAAAGCGCGCGCATTATCAACAATCTGCATCGCCAGTTCGCGGGTTGGCGCAACAATCAGTGCACGACAGTGCCCTGACCCCGCAGCCTTTTCTTCTTCAGCAATTTTGTGAAGGATCGGCAGGACAAAAGCCGCTGTCTTACCGGAACCGGTCTGAGAAAGCCCAACGCAATCGCGCTCTTCCATAACCGCCGGAATGAGTGCGCTTTGGATCGGTGTAGGGGTCGTGAAACCTTCGCGGTTTACACCACGGAGGACAGCCTCGTTCAAGCCGAGGTCTTCAAAGGTCGTCAAAAGGAGGGGATTCTTTCGTTAACCCCGCTGAATACAGCGGGTGTGGTGGCAGAGGAGGTAAAGGTTGCAAGAACCGGCGGGCACTGCTCGCCGAGGCAAAAAGGGCAACGATCACTCAAGAAAACTGCCGACCGAAACCGCTCATAGCGCGTCTCGTAAGCGGGATAAAACACGGAAGCTGCGGTTTCCCAAGTAAAATCGTAAGCAAGCCTCACCTGCGCCTTTCGCGGCAATCGCGCTCCAGACTAGGAAGCAGCTGCGATCCGCAGCAGTTCCAGCCTGTTTTCGCCCTCCTTTAAAGGCGAGGTTCAGGCTCCGTCCTGAACCTCTGCCACGTGGCGAACGTAGGGGTGAAGCGGTCAAGGCTGACGCGCAGCGTCACCGCCGACAGGCGGCGTGGCCTTGACTGCGGGAGGGGACAAGGTCCCCTAAGATCAAATGTGACCGAGGCGGCAGCCGACTTGCCCGGGGTCCGGGCAAGCCACCTTTACTGCAAGCTAGTAGACGTCGCGCGCGTAGCGCTTGGCTTTTTTCATTGCGTTGACGTAGTCACGGGCACCAGCCTCATCGGTTCCGCCATGTTCTGCGATGATTTCATGAAGCGCCTCATCGACGTCCTTGGCCATGCGCGTTGCATCGCCACAAACGTAGAAATGGGCGCCTTGTTCCAGCCAATCAAACATGTCCTTACCGTGCTCGCGCATGCGGTGTTGAACATAGATTTTGGCGTCCTGATCTCGGCTGAAGGCCAAATCGAGGCGCGTTAGCAGGCCGTCTTTGTGCTGAGCTTCCAGCTCGTCTTCGTAAATGTAGTCGTTGGCTCGTGTCTGGTCACCGAAGAACAGCCAGTTTCCGCCACTTGCGCCAATGGCCTGCCGCTCCTGCAAAAAGGCGCGGAATGGAGCAACGCCGGTACCCGGCCCAACCATGATGATCGGAACATCACCTTGCTCCGGTACACGGAAGTTTTTGTTGGGTGACATGAACACCTGCAGCTCGTCCGCTGCACTAACGCGGTCTGCGAGATAGCCCGATGCCACGCCCTGATGCAGGCGCTGGTTGTTGTGATACTGAACCGTCGAGATGGTCATGTGCACGCTGTCTTCGTGCACCTTGGACGACGATGAAATCGAATAGGCACGGTGCTGCAGTGGTCTGAACAGCGTGCTGACCTCATTGAGATCAAGTTCCACTTTTGGGAAGTCGATCATCAGGTCAAGCGAGTCCTTGTTCCAGACGTAGTCTTCCAAGGTTTGCTTATCGTTATGCTCAAGGACATGGGCCAGTTCGTCATCACCGGACTTCATGGCCATCATCTTGAGGAAATCCTTGGACGGCGTCGATATCTCCCAATCCCGCAGCATCAGCTCGGCCAAGGGCTTATCCTGTCCCGGCACTGCCGTATCCGGCTTCATGCCCAAGCGATCAAGCCACAGGTCCACCAATGCGGGATCATTGACAGGGACAATATTTACGGCATCACCGGCCTCGTAAGTCGGTGCATCATCGCCCGGCAAAGCCACTTCATAGTGGCGAATGTCTTTTTTCGACCCAGCACCGGACAGACGACGGTTCACGGTCAACTGAGTAGGGAACGGATTCTTGCGGGTCCATTTCGACTTTTTGGAAGCTGCTTGAGCCGGGGCGGCAATGCCCGCCGCAGGTGCGGCTTCGGCAATCAGCGGTGCAAAAGCGTCCATAACGCCTGTAGACCACTCAGCTGCAAGGTCTTCATAGTCGACGTCACAGTCAACGCGCGCATGGATCCGCTGTGCGCCCAGCTGTTCAAACCGCTTATCGAGCATTTTTCCCGCGGCACAGAATTCGTCGTATGCCGTGTCACCCAGCGCCAGGACAGCAAATTTTGTCGCCTCCAGTCGCGGTGCCGTATCGCCCTCCAACGCTTCCCAAAACAGATGAGCGTTGTCCGGCATCTCGCCTTCGCCGTAGGTAGAGGCAATAATCAAGACGTTTTCCATCTCCGCCAACGCATCCATCTCGACATCATCGAGCTGGTGCATGCGTGCCTGAGCCCCGGCACCGCCCAAAGTCATGGCCATTTCTTCGGCCAGTCCCTCAGCGTTACCCGTTTGCGTGCCGATGAGAATATCGACGGCAAAGGAGGAAAGACCACTGCTGGTCGAAACCGACATTTCAGCCTGCATGGCCATCCCGGCGTAGTACCCCTGCAACCAGGCCCGCTGCTCGGCAGAGAGCGGCATGAAGTCGGGGATGTTCAGAATTGGTTTCATTGGCATCATTCCTTCACCCTTTCCTCAAGAAGCCATCTTTACGATTTCAGCACTGGACGCTTTGGCGAACAATTCATCGAGGCTCGGGATCGAGCCCAGACGATCGCGGTTGATTGCATCCTGATGCTCAATCCAGCCAAAGGTGCCAAAGCCGTCAGTCAGTCTGACATTGCGAAGATCCAGCGCTCGCTTGTAATCCCGCATCCGCTTGTCGGAAATCAGCACCGCAAGCTCCTCATCCGAGAAAGACGTGAGGGCAGTTTTCGCAAAGGCAGACAACTTGGACAGCACGGTGAAATCTTCGGTCAGGATCAACTTCTGAGCGGCAATATCCAATGAGATCGGAGCGACCACAGCGTCCTTGCCCATAGACTTGGCAAGGCGGTCTCGTGCCACGTTTTGAGCGATGGCGAGCACGGCAGATGTGTTCACCAGCTCATACATGGTCGCTGGTTCGAAGTCTGGCGCTTGCGGGTTAGGCACGACGCCACCCATGAGTGGTTCACGATCCTTGATTGCCCGCTTCAGCTTGGTGAGCTGGTGTGAGACCATGGCGAAAGCCATTTCGTCAGCCAGCTCTTTGCGCGACTTGTTCGCCACAATGTGCTGATAGTTCTGGTAGTCTTCCAAAGCCAACGGCGTGGCATAACGGAAGTGAGCGAGCTCTGTCTCCCAGTTATCCAGGATCTTCTTACCCAGCTTGGAACCCGTATGTTCGACATGGCGTTCCAACATGGTCCGAGCCGCCGCGCGATGGTGGGCAGACAGGGCATCCTCAGCCGCCAAATCCGTCAGAGATACGGAATCCCGCGAATAGAACATCTCCAGTTTGCCTTTTGGGTCGTATTGGTAGGCAACACCGCCGGACATGCCATTGCAGAAGCCATAACCAAAGCGGCCCAAGTTCAGCACCGCGCCATTGGTCATGTACTCACAACCAAACTCACCCACCCCTTCGATCACCGCCGTAGCGCCAGAGTTCCGAACACAGAAGCGGTCACCCGCCGCGCCTTCTACAAACAATTCACCACCGGTTGCGCCGAAAAGCGCGAAGTTACCGATCAGCGCGTTTTCCTTCTGTCCGCCACCGGGGGATACGATTGCAACGATCCCGCCGGACTGGCTTTTGCCGACGCCGTCGTTGGCCGTACCACTGTGGTGCATGACCATTCCGGCGTTACAGAAAGCACCGTAGGACTGACCTGCCGCCCCGTGCGTGTTAATGCGCAGGGTTTGTGGGAGAAGTTTGTGGTGCCCGCGATCGTCTGTGACAATCATAGGGGAACTCTTGGCCGTCTCGGCGTCAAGCTCATGCTGCAGCAGACGCTCAACATCGATAGCAAGCTGTCCGCCTGTAGTCTTGTTCCGGTTGGTCAGGCGCTTGTCGTAGTCGATGGTAATGCTTTCTACGCTACCAGCCTGCAACTGGGGCCGCACCTGCTCCCACAGCGCATCATCAACCTCGAAGTTGGCTTCGAGGTAAACCGGGTCATCGACTTTACGCTCCGGCAGAATGGCCAGCATGCGGCTCATATCCATCTGACCGACGTTGTTCTGGTGCTTGAGCAGTTGCAACAGATCAGTCCGACCGCGTGCTTCTTCCAGCGACTTCAGGCCCAGTGAAGCCAATATTTCCCGCACCTCATGGGCAACGTTGATCAGATACTGCGCCAATGCCCGCGGATCGCCCTCGAAGGCTTCCGCATTGGTCGTCAGGCCAGCAGGGCATTTGACGTTACAGTTCTTGGCCATGACGCACTTGAGCATCATCAGCGCGGTCGTGCCGAATTCGAAGCTGTCACCGCCCATAAGCGCCGACTTCACAACGTCCGAACCCGTCTGATGCGCGCCGGAGCACCGCAGTTTGACCTTCTTGCGCAAACCCGTCCGGCATAGCGCTTGATGCACTTCGGCGAGGCCTATTTCAGCCGCCCGTCCGGTGTTCTTCAGCGATGTGACCTGCGCAGCGCCCGTGCCGCCTGTGTTACCGGCAATGTTGATCAGATCCGCGCCGGCCTTGGCGACGCCAACAGCGATTGTGCCAATGCCTTCAGACGAAACCAGCTTGACGATAACCCGCACCCGCGCGGCCTTACAGTCGTGGATCAGCTGCGCCAAATCTTCGATTGAGTACGTGTCGTGATGCGGCGGCGGAGAGACCAGCTCAACCCCCGGCGTACCACCACGAGCCGCTGCAATTTCAACAGTAACCTTCGCGCCCGGCAACTGCCCGCCCTCGCCCGGTTTTGCGCCTTGAGCAATTTTGATTTCCAGCTCTTCGAGATTTGGGTCAGCCAAATAGCCCGTCCAAACGCCAAAACGACCCGAAGCAATCTGCTTGATCCGGCTTGCCCGCACAGTGCCATAGCGGGAGAAGTGTTCCCCGCCCTCACCAGAGTTCGAGAACCCACCAACCATGTTGATACCGTGTGCAACGGCTTCATGGGCGGAAGCAACCAGCGCGCCGTGTGACATGGCACCGCCTGCGAAGGCTTCACAAATCTCTGCGGCTGACTGAACGTCACTCAGCGCCACGGGTGCGCCGATCACCTGAACCTTACCCTCAGCATCAGTCCCCGCCACAGCGGCTTCGACGGCCTCGGCATCAATGCCTTGAACTGCCAAGGTAATATTGCCGCGCCAGTCAAATACGGACAGCTTGCCGCGAATGGCATCCGCGTCCTTGCAATCACTCATGTCCAGCGGGAACGACAAGACATCGCGCAAAGCTGCGGGGCGTTTGGCCCGCTCCTTGCCCATCATGTCGATGAAAGCGCGATAACCCGGGGTCATCTCAAAAGTATTGATTTCATCGGGTGTACGACGGTCGAAACTGGTGTCCACGTAAGCTCTGTCATCAACGCCAAAAGCATCGAACAGACGGCTTACCGTATTCAGCGACATGTCTTCGTCGCTCAGTTCAATTTCATTCGAACGCGCAGCACCTTTTGACGCAAACTTGATTGGCTCGGCGGTCAGGTCTTCAAACCCGCGCACAGCGACCAAACCGTAAGAATGGCCCGCGCCATCGTTGCGTTCCTTGAACAAACCCAGCAGCGGGATATCGTTTTCCTCGGCCACCGACAGCGCGTGTGAGTGCCAGTTGAAAGCGCTCTTCACAACCGTGTCAAAGCCCACGCCACCAACTGGTGCGTTCATGTTTGGGAAGAAGTCCGCGAGCTTACCTGTGTTTGTGTCAAAGAAGTTCGGCTCAAAAAACTCGCCGCCAATATAGGACTCAGCCGTACACAAGCCGACCTTACCCATGGTCTTCATCAGCGCCTTTTCACAGCCCTTGACCCATTTCTTAACGGCCACCGCCTGCTCTTCGGCGCTGGCATACTTGTCCTGAGCACGCGCTACGACCGACAACGGCATTACCGCAGAAGCACCGAAGCCCAAGGCCGTCGAAACGTGGTGAGAGGAAGCAACCTGCCCGCTCTCCACAATAATCGAAGCATTGAAGCGCAATCCTTCGGAAATCAGTCGCTGGTTCAGCGCCGCTACCGTCAGGATCAGCGGTAGAGCCGCACGGGATTTGCTAACACCACGGTCGGAAACAATGATGATCCCACCTTGCGCACGAACCGTTGCCTCTACCTCATCACAAAGTTTGATCAGCGCGCCTTCAAGCGCGTCCGAATCCACCTTTGGGCCATGGTCGAACAACATGTCAAAACGCTTTACTGGCGCTTCGGCCTGCGCTTCGATTTGCGCCATTTCCGTTGGGGTCAGGATTGGTGATGGGATGACAATCTGCCGGGTCCGTTCGGCCGTAAACATGGGGCGAGAGCCCAGTGCCACACGCAGGGTCATACCATCGGCTTCGCGGATGGAATCCAGCGGCGGATTGGTCACTTGTGCAAACCGCTGACTGAAATATTTGGCCATCCCGCCTTCTTCTTCAGTCAGGCTGTTGATCGCATAGCCGTAGCCCATGGCGGATACTTTTTCCGCGCCGTTCTGCAGCATGGGATCCATGAGCAGCTTCAGGCTTTCCTGGTTAAGGCTATAGGCCACCATCCGCTGATGAACATTCAGCTCAGATTCCGTACCACTTGCGCTGGCTGTTGGAACCGGAATGTCCGCAAGGTTAATCCGCGCCTCCTTCAGCAGGGTGGCGTAGTCCTTGCGGCCTGCAAGATCTTCGAGGGTTTCGACTGTATTGAACGATCGGCCCCGCACGTGATCGTAGTACAGGGTCCCGCCCGACTTCACACGGTCGCGCGAAATGACCGTTTCAGCCGGAAAATCAATTTGGCCGGCCTCGGACATGGCGCAAAGGTATTCTTCAGTCTCGATGGAACGCAGTGGGCGCAGACCCAAGCGGTCCAGTCGCGCACCAACCACCTCACCATCGCCGAAAATCAGCGCTGCCGGGCCATCGTTCTTTTCCTCGTAGAGCGAGTAGTACTCCAACATATCCCGCACGTTCTGCGGCACCGATGGGTCGTTCTCCCACGCCGGTGGCATCATCGCGACGACGGCTTCGATCATATCGAGTTCGTCTTCGTGGATCCGACGCGACAGAGTTTGGTCCAGTCGCGCTGAGTCCGACTGTCCGACCGGGGAAATAATGCGGCGGTTCTTAGTCCGCGCAATCGCAGCCTCAGACAGACGGTTTTTCTTATCCGTGTTCAATTCACCGTTGTGCGCCATCTGCCGGAATGGCTGAGCCATGGCTGGCTGGCTATCGGTGTTGGTCGAGAACCGCGTGTGGAAAAACAACGAACGGGCTTCGTAATCCGGGTCTTGAAGATCGAGGAAATAGGGAACCACTTCCCACGAATTAAGCTGCCCCTTCAAAACCTGCGTTTTCGACGAAAGGGACACGGGATAAAAGCCGGCCAGCTCCTCACGCGTAAAAGCCTGTTCCTCAATTTCCAACAGGATGTCATAGGCTGCCTGATCAATCTGCTTGGCGGTCATTCCTTCGTCATCAGGCACAAAGACCCATTGGTGCATATCCAACTGCGCACCGATCGAGGCATCCAGCAGAGCGCCTTTGTTGACCGGAACGCGCCGCTGACTGATGACGTGAAAGTCGTAGTGTCTCAGCGCCTTGTTGATGATGCTGATCGCCGTGCCGTGCATGGCGGTGTTGGCAGGCAAAAAGAAGTTACCGACAGCAAACTTGCCGAACTCCAGACCATCTTCCCCGGAAATCTTCGAAAAGAATTTGGGCGACAGATCCACGCAAATACCCGCACCATCACCTGTACCATCTGCACCCATGCCACCCCTGTGTGGGACGGAACAAAGGGCTTCATGCACCTTTTCGATGATGTCGTGTGAAAACGTCCCCGATTTACGCGTGATAAAGCCCACACCACAGCTGGAATGGTCTTCTGCAAAATCGAGCAAACTGATTGCCTGAGTCTCTGTCCGTTTAGCCTGCAAATCCGTTCCCTTTCGATTATGGCGCCCTATGGACACCAAAGGGCCACCATGTTTCCACACGACGACCCAAAATTATGTCTGCATTGCTGACCTATTTATCCGCTTTTAGCACAAGTGAACCAATTTCCACTCGTCTAACTGCTATGCGGAAAATTAATGTTCCATCCAACTTCACGCCAAAGATGCGCTTTGTTCAGGATTATGACCCCATCACGCAATATTATTGCGCGAAGAGGTTCTTTCCTTCGGCTGACTTCCGAAATTTGGATACTCTGACGGAGTATGCTCCAGCCGCGAAATATCGCCGCACACGCATGACTTTTCAGACGTTTAAGCGCCTAAAGCGTTGAACTTCAGCTCAGACACAAGGTGTAAGCTCAAAATAAAGAGACAGGCCGTAGACCCAGATCAATGTCCTCTGATGTCTTTCGCATAGTCTAGTACGGCCTGCTGGATCGTTTTTGCGACGCGTGCCTTTGGCGCAACAAACGGCGGAATGTATTCCGGATTCAAACCAATCAGGTCGTCAATTACTAGAATTTGTCCATCGCAGTCTTGTCCCGCGGCAATACCAATCGTCGGAATTTCGAGTTTATCCCGAAGTGGGCCCGCAAGGTCAGATGGTACGGCTTCGATGACGCAGGCAAAGGCTCCCGCTGCCTGATGCGCTAGGGCGTCTTCCATCAGTCGCCCGGCGTCACGCTCCTTCTTGAAACCGCCAATCATGTTCACGTGCTGCGGAAACAGGCCAATGTGACCGAGAACAGGGATACCTCTTTGCGTCAGGAACTCGACAGTGGGCGCCATCAGTGCGCCGCCTTCCATCTTCACACCTTGCGCGCCAGTTTCCTTTAGAATGCGCGCCGCGGCTTCAAAGGCCTGCTGCGGCGATTGCTCGTAGGAGCCAAAGGGCAGATCGACGATCACACAGGCATTCTTGGTACTGTCGACAACAGCCTTGCCATGCCAGACCATAACCTCCAGCGGAACCGCGACGGTCGAGCTGTGCCCGTAGAGAGTCATTGCCAGAGAATCACCCACCAGAAGCAAATCACAGTGTTCATCCGCCATTTTCGCCATAGGCGCGATGCCCAATGAAAGCGTGACAAGCTGGCGCTCACCTTTGGAAGCACGAATATCAGCAGGGGAAATACGGGGCATGGTGGCCTGTTGCGTTATTTGAACCGGAGGCCTGTCATACGTCGCAATCGCTAAGGACCGAAGCAAATTAACCCCGCGTTTTGCGCAGGGTTAACCTCTATCAATGCAGCATTTTTTGGTAGTCTAACCATAAGGCAAGGCTTGCTGGAGCCTTACTGAACAGTGCCCATGTCCAACAGATGCATGGTGCGGGCTTCATTAAGGCGGCTCATCTCGTCGACCACCAGTTCCTGGCTTCGGAACCATGCCTTCTTGGCGTCAATCACGTCACCCGTCGTGGCCAGTCCAGCCCGGCGTTCTTCTTCGACATCCGATACACGAGACTGGTTCTGCCGCACCTGCTGTTGCAGCTGACCGACGGAGCGCTCCAACGATGCAATGTTGTTCCAGCCAAAGGTTACGTTTTCGACCAGACGTTCAAGCTCAAAAACGTATTCCTGCTGCAGCCCTTTCAGCTCTTCCTCGACCCGCTTCTGCCCAGCAAACAGACGGTTACCTTGATACAGCGGTGCTGACAGGGTCAGCGACAAGCCAGACTCGTCACCAAAGTTACCGTCACGCCATCCCCCTGCGAGCTGCGCCCGCAAGTTGATACCGGGAAAGCGACCACGCTGCGCGGCAAGGACTTCAGCTTGCTTGGCCGCCAGTCGACGCGAGAAAGCAATGATTTCCGGATGGTTCAGCTGGGCGCGCGTCTGCGCTTCTTCCAGCGTGCTGGCACGGAAAGCCAGATAAAAGGTCTCCAACTGCTCCTGACTGACACTCGCAGCCTGCCCTGAGCCCGTCAAACGCTGCAGCTGCTGTTCAGCACGAACAACCTGATATTCCCCGCGAGCGATTTCCGAGCGGGTCAGGGAAATTTCCGTTTCGACTTTGCGCAAATCGACCCGTGTTGCGACGCCGGCCGAGACCTGCGCCTGCAAGCCACCGACCTGCTCTCTGAGGTCGGATAGTTGTCTTTGCAGGATGTTCAGCGCTTCTTTTTCGCGAACCAAAGTCACGTAAGCGGTGGTGACTTCCTCAGCGATATCCAGTCTGGTCGCATCGACCAGCGCTAGTTCCGCCTCAGCAAGCCGACGAGCCGCCTGCACTTCTGCACGGGTTTTGCCCCAGTCGATCAAAGGCTGATCAACGGCCACGCCCAAAACCTGTGACGATTCAAGCGTGAATGGATTGCCGGAAAAGTCGGATACGGACCGAACCGTTGGATAGCGGCCTGCTTTGGCCTGACTGATGGTATAACGAGCGCCGTCTGCCTGCGCTTGGGCAGCACCCACACGCGCATCCCGGTTCAGGGCATCGTAAATGGCTGAAACAACGGGATAAGGCGCTGTTTGTGCGACAGCCGAAGGCATCAGACAAACCAGCCCAACCAGAAACACACCCGCACCCAAAGCAGGTTTAACCGCACCGTGGACCACGTGCTTGAGTCTCGAAATATGGGGTTGGGCTGTCATGGATCAGCTCCCTCGCAAAGCCTTGTCGATGACTTCTTCGAGCGGTTCGAAGAAGATATCTATGGGGCGACGTGGTTCGCCATTATCGACGAAGATGTCCACCGGCATACCGGGGGTCAGCTTCAGATCACGCCGGGAATCTTTCGCCTGCTCAGCCAAAGCATCGTTCAGGCGCTTGTATTCTTCTGCGGTAAAGGTCACACGCAGATTATAATAGGGTTCGCCGTTGTTTGGGTCCGTGATCACGTCAGCAGAGATACTTTCCACCTGACCAATCAGCTCCGGCGTTCCCCTAACCGGGAAAGCCGTAAAGCGGGCGTTTACATCCGCACCCTGTCGAACTGAATCACGGTCCAGCGTACGCAACCGGGCTTCGACCACCAGATCATCGTCTTCCGGGACGATCTGCATGATCGGTTCAGAGGGTGGAATAACCCCACCCACCGTCGCAAAGGACAGGTTAAGCACCCGACCCTTCTGCGGCGCCGTGATCTGCGTCCGCAATACAACGTCGCGAAGGCCCAGCAGCTCTTCTTGAATTTCCAGAATGGCGTTCTGAGTTTTGGCAATTTCTTCAGAAATCTCGCGACGGCGGTCCCGGTCGAGCTGGCCGGACTCAGCTTTGGCTTCTTCAATCTGCACGCCCAACTGTCCGATAGCCGAACGCTGCTGCGCAATTTGGAACTCGTTTTCAGCCAGAGCCCGTTGCTGTGCCACGACCTTATCCCGTTGCGTCAGGTTTCGGCTGAGCAAGCTGCGCAGGTTTTCCAGCTCTTGATTAATGATGTTCCGCTCATTCTCCAGTGCGCTGATCTGCGCGAGGCGACCTGTGATGTCTTCCTGAAAACGCGCCATTCGCTTGACCAGCAGGTCTTTAGCGCCCTGCAACTGATCCAGCCGATCAACGTAGAGTTCCCGTTGCTGGGCGTAAATTTCGCTCTCTTCGGCTTCGCTCAGGCCCAACTGGGTCAGTTCAGTAAAGGATAGAGAGCCATCATTCGCCTGCTCAGCCTTCAATCGATCCAGGGTAGAGGTCAAAGCACCAAGGCGCTTGACGATCTGGTCGCGGCGGGAGCGTGACTGCACGCCTTCCAACTCGATCAGAACCTGACCTTCCTCGACCATATCACCTTCGCGAATGTAGATGGTTTGGATGATCCCACCTTCGAGGTGCTGTACAGTCTTTCGCTGGCTATCTACGGCAACCTGCCCCTGCGCAAACACGCCTTGAGACAGTTTGACCATTGATGCCCAGGCAACAAATCCACCAAAGCCGATGAACAGTGCCAAAAAGGCCCAAAGTACTGTCCAATCCCGAACAATCGTTACGGGACGGTCTGACTTTTCAATCAGCGCCAGTTCATTCTTGTCCTCGGTTCGGGCGGGCAAATAGATCGCTTCCAACGCCCGCTGTTCCGCGTTTGCGCGGCCGGTTTCCGGACGCTCTTCATTCGGATCGCGTTCTGGCTCGCCAGAATTGTCTTTTGTCTGATCACTCATTCGTCATCACCATCTTCTGACGGTTTACCGGGTTGCTCGGTCTTTGGCTGTGCTGGTTTTGCTGCTGCTGCGCGGGTCAAAGCTTCATTCTCGGCCGCCTTCTTCTGCTTGGCCTGTGTCGCAGCTGCTTCTTCCTGCTCTTTCTTCACAGCATCCAGAACGACCGACTTTGGTCCAACGATAGCGCGGTCGGCCCGCATGATGCAGAGCTTATCGGCAATGCCGACCAAATTTCGGTTGTGGGTCACGGCGATGACCGCCGCATTCCGACGCTTGAGACCGAGGATGGCGCGAGCGAGGGCTTCTTCGCCTTCCTGATCAAGGTTCGAATTTGGCTCATCCAGCACGACCAGAACAGGGTCATTATACATGGCTCTGGCCAAACCAAGGCGCTGACGCTGTCCACCGGAGAGCCCTGCGCCGCTCTCACCCAAGGGCGTCTCATAGCCGCGCGGCAGGTTCAGGATCAATGAGTGGCAGTGCGCCTGCTGGGCGGCGGAAACGACCTTTTGACTGTCGATTTCCTCAAAGCGCGAGATGTTTTCCGCGACGTTGCCATCGAACAGGTCAATGGACTGCGGCAGATAGCCAAGATACTTGCCGCGATCGGCAGAGTTCCAAGTGTAAACATCGATATTATCCAGCCGCACGGTGCCACCCCGCGCCGGCCAAACACCGGTAATGCACTGCACCAGCGTGGATTTGCCCACACCAGATGGGCCAAGGATACACATGAACTCGCCGGGCTGAACATCCAGTGACAAACCACGGATGACCGGCTTTTGCGTGCCGGGAGGTTGCGCAACAAGATCGCGGACAACCAGCGACGCTTTAGGCTGGGGCAACTCCATTGCTTCAGCGCGCTTTGGAACATCGTCGAGCAACCCAACAAGCCTAATGTAAGCCTGCCGCGCCTGAATGGCGCCCCGCCAGGCACCAATGGCCTGTTCAACCGGCGCAAGACCCCGACCCATGATAATCGAGCCGGCAATCATCATACCGGCGGTAAAGGATGAACCCGGCTGAATGGCCAAATAGGCACCGATCCCGAGGACACCGATTTGCAGTCCAAGACGAATGGCTTTGGTCGTCCCCTGTATAGCACCCAGACGGCTGACAGCGCGGGATGAGTAATAAACCGAAGGATCGTGCTTGTTCATCCAACGGGACAAAAGACGGGTCAGCATGCCAATCGCTTCCAAAG
>JBMTIF010000002.1:0-17380 GCA_049437045.1 Alphaproteobacteria bacterium
GGACCATGCACAGGCTAGACTGGGACTTCAACTGGAGGGGTTATTTGCTCCATCAGGCGAAATGACGGGTGTGATTGGACGCTATGAGCAGCACGATACCTTAACCGGACCAATCGTTGGCTATGACACGGCTCTGCCGAGCAAATTGGGGCTGTATCGTCGCTTGCGCGCCATTAACCATGGTTTCGCGCGTCGGGGGGCGCTGCTTTACAACATGAGTGCGGGGGCGGAGAGTTTTAAAAAGCTACGCGGCGGACAAGCAAGCATAGAGTACACAGTCGCCGATTTCCGGCGCGTCAAACCAAACCAGCGCCGGGCTGCCAAAATCCTCTCCAACTTGTGCCAATGGGGTTCAAGGCAAATGGCGATGTAAGATGCTGCCAGCTCAAGACCGAAGCTCGACTGCGGCTCTATAACTCCGTGAAGGGACGGTAGCATTCATGCTAGACCCAGATTTCCAATCCGTGCTGGTGAGGCCCCCATGTCCCAAAATTCAAACGACACTGACTTGCGTCATATCATCTCGCGCACGAAAACCATCGCCCTGATCGGTGCCTCGGCCAACCCTGCGCGCGCATCTCACGGTGTCATGAACCGCTTGTTGGAACAGGGATTCATTGTACACCCGATCAACCCCGGTTTGGCCGGTCAGGAACTGCTGGGCCAAACCGTATTTGCAAGCCTCGCCGACGTGCCGGGGCCGGTCGACTGTGTGCAGATCTTCCGCAACAGCGAAGTCGCAGGCGCGGTCGTTGATGAGGCGTTGAATGAGCAAAACCGCCTGAACCTGCAAACCATCTGGATGCAATTGGGCATCGCAAATGAGGATGCAGCGAGCCGCGCAAGAGACGCGGGGCTAGAGGTCGTCATGGATCGCTGCCTAAAGATCGAGATTGAGCGTTTGGGGCTGGGTCCGGCTTGATTGCCGCTAGACCGATTGGGTCAATCCACCATCCACGCGCAGGTTCTGGCCCGTGATATAGCTGGATGCATCGGTCGCCAGAAATGCGATGGTTTCCGACAACTCCCGCACACGCGCGTAGCGCCCGGCGGGGATCCTCGCACGGCGGTCTTCCTTTTCTGGCAGACTATCGATGAAGCCGGGCAGGACGTTGTTCATCCGCACGCCCTTAGCTGCGTATTTGTCTGCGAACAGCTTGGTATAACCGGCCAAGCCAGCGCGGAAGACAGCGGATGTCGGGAAGTCCGGATCTGGCTCGAAGACCGCGAAGGTCGATACGTTAACGATTGCGCCACTACCCTGTGCTTCCATGATTGGCGCAACCAGCCGGGTCATACGCACGACGTTGAGGAAGTAGTAATCCATGCCCAGATGCCAGTCTTCATCGCTGATAGATAGCAAATCACCCTTAGGCCCATGACCGGCGCAATTGATAACGGCATCGATCCGTCCAAACTGGTTCATGGTAGCTGCGACGAAGGCTTCCAGATCGGCAACGTCGAGATTGGAGCCGGTGAAGCCCAGTCCACCGAGTTCATTCCCAAGAGCCTCACCCTTACCGCTCGAAGACATGACAGCGACGTCGTAGCCGATTTCGTGCATTTTCCGGGCCGCATCGGCACCAATGCCGCTACCCCCACCAACAATCACAGCAACAGGTTTTGAACTCATCAGATAACAGCCTTTTCAAAGAATGGGCGACCAGCCTCAATGCGGTCATAACCAAAGGGCGCTAGATCCAATGAGCGATACTCGCCGTAGATCAACCATTCCGAAATCCCGCGCCCTAGCGCTGGAGACTGCTGGAACCCATGTCCGGAAAAACCGTTAGAGAAAATGAAGTTCTCCACGCGCGTATGCGGACCAATGATGGCGTTCTGGTCGAGGGTATTGAAGGCATAATGCCCAGCCCAGGAATTTATCAGCTTGATTTGCTCAAACTGCGGTATCCGGTTTGCGATCACAGGCCAGACTTTCTCTTCCCAAATCGAATGGTCCTGCACAAAATCATCATAGTCCACCGCAGGATCGTCGTCAGGTGGGCATCCAGCGAGGTAGTATTGGCCTTCGGTGCGCATATGCACCCCGGTGGGATCAATGGTCAGCGGCAAGTCGCGGTCCAGCGGAAAGGCTGCATCAAAAATATAAGTATAGCGCTTTCGCGGCTCGACCGGAATTTCGATACCCGCCATCCGCGATGTCCTTACCGCGCGAGGACCGCTGGCGTTGACGACTGTGCCGCAGGCAATGACTTCACCGCTGGCTAACGTCACGGACTCTACCGCTGTGCCCGCTGCGTTCAGCGTCATGTCTACGACTTCGTTGGTGCAGTATTCTGCCCCGCGTTCCTTGGCCGAGCGCTTCCACCAGTCGAACAGCGTCGCACCGTCGAAGTAGCCTTCGTCCACCAGGTTATGGTTCGCAGCAACAATGTCTTCGAGGTTGTAGAACGGATAAGCCGCAGCGATTTCATCGCGTGTCATGTGCTTGGTGCCTGCACCCAAGTCAGCCTGCAATTTCCGACTTTCCGCCAGCACGTTGGCGAAATCCTGATTGTCTGCGAGATACATATAGCCGAAGCTCTGGATCCGAGGCTGTGGCACGCGATCATCATCCTCGCCCATATAGGTTCGGAAGTTCTTCACAAACTCCGCGCCAAACTGCGAAATCCGCACGTTGATCTCGTTGGTAAATTGTTGGCGGATGCAGGAATTCGTGTGTGACGTCGAGGTGAATTCGTAACTGGGGTCGCGTTCAACCACCAAAATGGATCCGTCAAAATCCGGGTTGCTCTGCGTAAACCATGCGATTGAAGAGCCATACATGGCGCCACCGACAATCACGATGTCATAAGACGATTGCGCAGGCGCTCGGAATTTGCTGGCCTCAGACATGGATTTCCCCCCGTGGCTTACTTGCAGTTCGTTGGAACCTTATTCCAACGTTGACTGGTAACAGCATTCTAAGAGTCCATCGCCACGATCAAGTATTTTGTTGAACCAAATAATGAGTAAAAAACATGCATCCCAATCCCGCGTTCCGTCAGGAAGCCGTTGAGCGTCATCTCGACTTTGCGTCGGAGGCCAGCTTTGGAATGCTTTGCGTTAACGCTGAACCGGTCAAAGCCCCCCTGCTCGCCCACGTGCCGTTCCTGCTATCGCCTGATCGTGCCTTTGCCGAGCTGCACCTGGCGCGGGGCAATGCCATCGTCAAAACCCGTTCTGATCGTCTACCCGCCACGCTCGCGGTCCAAGGGCCGCACGGCTATATCTCGCCAGACTGGTACGAGACCGAGCATCAAGTGCCGACGTGGAACTACGTGGCCGTGCATCTGCAAGGAACGCTTCTCCGGCTGGAGCAAAGTGAAATCCGGCGATTGGTGGACGAGCTATCCGCGCACTTCGAGCATCAGATCGAGGGCAAGACACCATGGCACAGCCGCAAGATGCCAAGCGACGCGCTTGAAAAAATGCTCATCCAGATTGTTCCCTACCGCTTTGAGATCGAAGCGGTAGATGGAACCTGGAAGCTCAACCAGAACAAAACCGACGCTGCACGATTGGGCGCAGCGGCGCAGGTTGCGACTTCACCGCTAGGGCAGGAAACCGCTGCGCTCGCGGCTCTAATGCGTGCGAACCAGCCTCACTAGGATCCAATAAAGCTGTTCACCCGGTCAATCAGCGGGTCTTTGTCGTAGAGATCAAAGTAGCCTGCATTCATGATCGCTGGCGGACCAAAGAAGAACCGCTCATACAACGCCTGCCGATTGCCGAAACCGCTCACACAAACATCGTGAGCCAAGCGGAACAAGGCCACCCGGTCCTTGGCTTCGAGGTTTGCTACCTGGAAATACCGCAGCACGTCTTCGGACATCTCGTTGCTGAAATCAGCCTCAGCCGGCGTCGCCATGAGCGAACTGGACCCGAGCAGCTGCAGGATTTCCACCATGCGCGGGTACATCTTTGGGAACAGATTGCGCGAAGTATCGATAGGACGGCGAAGCGGGACATAGTTGCCCCATTGGTCTTCGTGCGCCTGCTCTTCGGCTGAGAACAGCAACGCTCTTACGGTCTCAGTCATCATCATGACTTCGGCGATCTGGGTCTTGGTGTGCAGGTCTTTGTCGCGTCCTGTGGCGCGCGCCATAGCGGTCATCAATCCAACCATGAATTCCGCCTTGGCCAGCTTGCCGCAAGCAACCTGATGCATCATATGCGTGACCGCGTTGGTAACGGCAAAGGCCTGATTACACAGCAACGGTTCACGATACATAAACAGCCGCTCCCACGGGACCAGCACGTTGTCGAAGATCACAACTGCGTCCATTTCCTCGAACCGCGATGACATTGGCGCATCAAAATGGCTCTTGCCGTGGGCGTATGTATCCCGCGCCAGCAGCTTCAGCCCCGGCGTTGCAATGGGAATGGCAAAGGCAAAAGCGAAAGGAATGTTCTCCTCAGAACCACGCAGCAGTGTGGACGGGAACACCTCAATCTCATCAGCAATCGGGCCCAGCGTCGCGAGCAGACGTGCGCCCTTTACCACGATCCCGGCATCGGTTTCCTTGACCACGTGAAGGGCAACTTCGTCGTCGTATTTGCCTTCGACAGCCACAGCGTGAGACTTCTGCGGGTTCACCAGCGTGTGCGTAAGGACAAGGTCGTTTTTGCGTGCATGGTTGTAATAATCGATCATGTTCTGGGTGAAATTGGCGTTCCCAAGTCCACGCTCCACACCCTGATCCAACCACTGTGCTGCCGAGGCAAAGGACATCAGCGAGGCATTCTTGTAGTCCGGCGTGCGACCAAACATGCCGTGGGACCAAGTGGCCCACTCGTAAAAGGCGCGACCGCGGGCTTTGACGTCTTCCTTGCTCTTCGGAACCATGAAAGAGGTTGCGCAGCGGTCACCGTCTTCGTCGGTGTAGGTCAGGACATCTTCGAGATCCGGGTCAGATTGCTTGTCCAGAAAGTTGCCCAGCGTCGCAGCACCACGGCGCGTTGCTGCGTGCTTGGTCACGTCCTTGATGCGCTCACCACCGGTCCAGACTTCGCGGTCGTCCTGTAATCCGGCAAGGTATTCTGCCCCGGAACGAACCCCGCGTCCGGCGCGGCCATTTGCTGATTTAAGCATGGGATATCTCCTCCTCCGTTTCGGCATCACAGCCGAAGGCCGGACCGCTTTCGAACTGACGAAGAATGGTCGACAGATTCTGCCATTCTTCCTCCGTCACACAGCGGCGCACGGCCTGATGAATATCATGCAAGCGCGGCGCGATTTCGCGCTCCAACTTGCGGCCTTCAGGGGTTGGCTTGGCAAAAACGATGCGTCGGTCCTCGACAGAGCGCAAACGCACGATCAGCCCTTTTTTCTCCAGCCGGTCGAGGACACCGACCAGACTGGCTGCGGGTAACAGTGTCCGTCGGGCCAGCTCGATACTGGACAGGCTGTCGTCTTCCCAGAGTGTCCGCAGAACCCGCCATTGCTGCTCCGTCAAGCCATGCTCTGAAAACAGCGCGCGGTAATGCGGCATGATCCCGTCCAGCACACGGTACAGCATCATCGGCAAACTGGCATCAAAGGGCGCGTTATCGTTTATGCCTAAATCATTCATACATGAACGATTGCAGATTTTTCGCGCAGCAGCAAGGGTTTAATGCTGGTTATAACTTCGAGATCATCTCCCGCGCCTGAGCGAGAAAGCGCTCATTACGAAGCGCTGCGCGGTCTTCTCCCATCCGTTGAATAATCCAACCAACGTAGGTTACCGCGCGCAAAGCCATGAAAAGGTCCAAAGCAGCCATGTCCAGTTTTCGCTTGCTCAAATACCCGTCGAAAAGCGCGTCGCGCAAATCTTCAAAGTCGGGTTCGGCACGATGCTTGATAATCGCGGTGGCGATGTCAAACAGACGAAATCCATAGCCTCCGTCATCAAAGTCGATCAGATACAGCGCACCATTGGCGCTGCGCATGACGTTTTCCGGCACCAAATCCGCATGGATCAAACCGTAGTCAAGCGTACTTTCCATGCCCGCAAGTATAGCCATTGCATCTCGTCGAAAAGCGGTGAGCATGCTCCGATCGGCTTCACTCAAAGTGGGGTTTTCCCAGAAACGGTCCCAAAGCGGCTGATCACCCAGCAGGCCATCTCGATCCCATGACCACCTCCGAAAGCTCCCGGGCGGGGTCCACCGGTCAGAAATATCGTGTAGCTTTGCCATTTCTGCACCAAGGGTGAAAAACACCCCTGCCCGATCTGGCAGGTCCAGCGGTTTTCCAATTTCCCCGAGGGGTTTGGCATCAAGCCAGCCAAGAACAGAAACCTGCGTCTCTTCAACCCGATGCAAGGCATGCCCGTCCAAGGCGGAAACAGGTGCTGGAACGCTTAAACCACCATCGGCCAACGCTGCCATCCATTGCAGTTCAGCGGTCAGTTCAGGGTCGGTCCGGTAACCATGTCGATGGAGGCGCAAAGCATAACTTTGCTCTGAGCCGTCAATGACCCGAAAAACCTGATTTTCACGCTGCGCAACCAGAGTAACGCGCGCGCCGACCAAGCCCCATTGAGCCAAAGCGCCTTCTATGACCGAGTTCACGGCTCAACAGGGGTTTCGGCGAGAACCGCGTCCAAGGTCTCGATCAATTGATCAACATTCGCCCGGCTGAAGGGCATGGGTGGGCGAATTTTCAGGGTGTTTTTGTAAAGCCCCAGCTGCGAGAGCAATATGCCGCGCTCCCGCATGGCGTTGACGACCCGGATGATGAATTCCGTTGCTGGAGTCTTGGCTTCGCGGTCCAAAACCATTTCGGCACCAAAAACCAGACCCATCCCGCGCACGTCACCAATGACCGTATGCCTTTGGCTCAAATCGCTCAGCTGCTGCTGCGCATAGGCGCCAACATCAGCTGCGTTGGACATGAGGTTTTCGGCTTCCATTTCCTCCATCACCGCCATTGCCGCTGCGCAGCTGACCGGATTGCCGCCAAAGGTGTTGAAGTAGCGGTAGCTGTTGCGGAAGGTCGCCATGATCTCAGAACGCGTTACGACAGCACCCACCGGATGCCCGTTGGCCATAGGTTTCCCCATCGTCACAATATCAGGCAGGGCGTTGAGTTTCTGATGCGCCCAAAAGTGCGTTCCTGCGCGTCCGAAGCCGCTTTGTACTTCGTCGCAAATCAGCACGCCCCCCGCTTTTCGCACTACTTCCGCGACAGGCTTAAGCCAGCCATCAGGCATGTGCGGGAAACCTTCATTGAGGAACATGGGACAGATCAACAAAGCCGCAAAACCAGTGCCGTCGGCTTCCAGAGCCGCAATTTCCTGCTCCAGCGCTGCCACGAAAAACGCGGCGTCGGGGTCCGGATTGCGGTAGCTGTCTGGTGCCGGAACAAAGCGAAAGAATTGCTCCAACCCAAAGCCAAACTTTGGGACATTGTTCCGCGAGAGCTGACTAACCAGCGCCGTGTTGCCGTGATAGGTCGCATCGGTCGCAATGATCCCACGCTTCCCTGTCATCCCCTCCGCCATCCGCAGCGCAATGTCATTTGCCTCTGACCCGGTACAGGTCAAAATCGCTGTCGACAGGCTGGGGTCCATTGTCCCGCTCAAGCGCTCGACGTAATCGAGCATGCCCTCGTGCAGATAGCGCGTATGGGTGTTGAGGGTGCTCGCCTGCGCCTTGATCGCCTCAACCACACGCGGGTTGCAGTGCCCGACATGCGGGACGTTGTTGTAGCAATCGAGGTACTTACGCCCCGAAGCATCCCACAACCAAACGCCATCACCCCGCACAACATGAACAGGGTCTTTGTAAAAAGTTGAGACGTTGGGGCCGAGCAGTCGTTCGCGGCGCTCGATCAAAGATTGGGTGGAGGCTTCATGGCGCATCGTTTTACCCATTCACCCTTTGAGCAAGGCTTTCCGTTCCTTGGCAAGCTTGCGCATCGCTCCGGCATAAACGATCACATCGACAGCCACGGCGATAAAGTTCGCGCCCATGTCAGTCCACTTCTTGGCTTCATCAGCATCGGTGGTCAGAATACCCGCCGCCTTACCAGCCGCGCGAATACGGGTGAGTGCGCTTTCGATGGCGGCCTGAACTTCGGGTGCATCGGTCTGACCCAGATAGCCCATGTCAGCCGCCAGATCAGAAGGCCCAATGAAGACACCGTCAACGCCCACCACCTGCAGGATGTTATCAAGGTCTTTCATCCCCGCACGATTTTCCACCTGTACCAGCAGGCAGATTTCATCATTGGCCGTCGGCAGATAATCGCTGATGGCATTGAAATCCGACGCACGAGCCAGACCAGCACCCACTCCGCGATGACCCTGAGGTGGATAGAGGCAGTCGCGTACCAGCTTTTTGGCCATGTCCGCACTTTCGACCATAGGCATCAGCAAGGTCTGGACGCCCAGATCCAGCGCCTGCTTGACCATCCAGCTTTCGCCGATGGGCAAGCGCACCACGGCGTTCCGTCCCGCCCCCTGCACGACCGATATCTGAGACAGGATCGTAGGAATATCGTTAGGCGCGTGCTCGCCATCGATCAGGAACCAGTCAAAATCGGCCGTCGCAGCAGCCTCGGCAATGTAGGAATCTGCAAATCCCAACCAGGTTCCAACCTGAACCTCCCCAGTTCGGAGAGCCGCTTTGAAGGCGATAGTCGGTGCTGCCATGGTCTATTTTCTCCCTAAACGAAACGACAGGACACGGAACCAAAAGATCCGAAATCCGCCGTGATTTCACAGCCCTTTGGGGCCTGTACAGGCCGGATGAAAGAACCGCTCAGAACAACATCACCGGCACTGATTTTGTCGCCATAGGTGGCGAGACGGTTGGCGAGCCAGACTATGCCCATAATCGGGTCATCGAGTACGCCCGCGCCCAAACCTGTTTCTTCAACTTCCCCATCACGACTGCAAATAGCACCAACCCAGCGCAGGTCGAAGTCATCGATCGCGTGGCGCTCATCGCCCAGGACGATACCTGCGTTCGCTGCGTTGTCGCTGATGGTGTCCGTGACCTTGCGGATCGCGCCGGTTTTTGGGTCTTTGGGGATGATGCGCGTGTCCAGAATTTCCAAGCTTGGACAAACAGCTTCTGTCGCTGCGATAACGTCCTCGCGGGTAACATTCGGGCCGCTGAGATCAGATTTCATGATGAAGCAAATTTCCGCTTCGATCCGGGTGGCGATGAAACGCGAGCTTGGTACTTCCCCACCGTTCTCAAAGAACATGTCCTCGAACAACACACCACTGTCCGGAATATCAATGTTCAAAGCGTACTGCATGGCTTTGGACGTCAGGCCGATCTTCCAGCCCTTTATGACCCGCCCCGCCTGAACAAATCGCTGCACCAAGGCGCTTTGGATCGCGTAGGCATCTTCGAGGTCGAGGTCAGGATGATCCTGCGAAATAATGGGAATCTGGCTCTGGCTCTGATCCGCATCGAACAGGGCCTGAGCAAAGGCGTCGCGTTGGGTGTCTGTCAGGCTCATGGTTCAAGGTCCGTCGGTTATCGCTTACAGGCTTTCATCTTCGATGCCGTTGCGCAAGACACCAATGGTTGGCACCTCAATCTCAACGACGTCGCCGGGCTTGAGCCATTGCGGTGGATCGAGCCGTGCGCCAGCACCAGTCGGGGTGCCGGTGACGATCATGTCGCCGGGATTCAAGGTGGTGAAGGTCGAGATGTAATTGATGATTCTGGTGAAGGAGAACACCATGTTCGCGGTGTTATCGTGCTGCCGCACCTCCCCATTCACGCGGGTTTCCAAGGTTACACCGTGGATCATCTCCGGCCCCGTGAAAGGCATCAGCCACGGCCCCATCGAGGCGGAGCGATCCCAATTCTTGCCCTGAGTTACGTTGAATTTGGCATGGCGAACCCAGTCGCGGATTGTGCCTTCGTTACAGAGCGTCACGGCGGCGATATGGCCGTAAGCATCAGCCTCGGCAATCCGGCGACCGCCTTTGCCAATGACGATGACAATTTCGCCCTCGTAATCCAGCTGCTCGCTTTCTGGCGGGCGCACAAGGTTCTCACCGTTTCCATTGAAACCTTCGATGAAGCGCGGAAACAAGGACATGTACTCCGGCGCGCCAGAGCCGTCTTTGTACTCGCTGTTGCGATCAGGATAGTTCACGCCAACACAGATCACCTTGCCGGGTCGTGTCAGCGGTGGCAGCATTTTGACCTCTTCCACCGCGTAGTCCTTGCGGTCAGTCACGGTTTGGGCCAGCGCGTCCCAAGCAATATCCTCAGCAACATCGCTCAGATCCAGCCACTCGCCATCGCTGAGGTCGCAGATATGGCTGTCTCCAACCATGGCACCGAACTTCGGCAAACCCTCTTTGGTCTCAAATGAAACATAACGCATTCAGGGAAAACTCCGGGTTTTAAGGGGCGATAATCGGGGTGGCTTTGAGGTCAGCTTCGCGCGGCTCCATGCCTTCGAAAACCATCCCATGCTCAAACCAGGACCGCGGCGCAGGCGCACCCCAGAGCGTCTGGCGCTGTTTGTCCTTCAAATCCCAGCGGATCGGCTCGTGATCGGGGTCCAGCGTCTGATAGTCTGAACAGTAAATCTCCGTCCGGTGGCCATCGGGGTCGAGGATGTAGAGGAAGAAAGCGTTGGATATCCCGTGCCGACCCGGTCCGCGCTCGATGTTGTCGACATAGCCCGTGGTCGCCATGAGATCGAGCAGATCGATGATGGCCAGCGGCGTTGGAACCCAAAATGCCGTGTGGTGCATCCTCGGGCCCGTACCATTGGTAAAGGCAACATCATGTACGCCGCCTTTCCGATGCAACCAGGCAGCCCACAGCTTGCCGGTTTCTTCGTCCTCTGTGTACTCCGTCGTGCGGAAGCCAAAGTCCTGATAGAAAGCCACGCTTTCATCGACATTGGGTGAAAAGACGTTGAAGTGGTCAATCCGCAAAGGGCGAACACCGCGGTAGAGGCTGTATTTCTGGTGCACAGGCTCCAGCCTTTCCATGTCGCGGTAGAACTCCACCGGCACGCCATGATTATCGCGGATACGCAGGGTGCGCCCCTGGAACGGGCGATCCACCCACTCGGTGGCAACCCCCTTGCCCTCGAAATAGTCTTTGGCGCGGTCGAGATCGTCGTTATCCCAAACCTTGTAAGACGTGTACTTCACACACGGGCTCGCCCCTTGGGTCAGAATCACGCAATGGTGGCCGCGTTCTTCCATAGCCCGCAGAAAGATTTGATTGCTGTCTTCATGCGTAATGAGCAATCCCAGCGTATCGGCATAAAACGCCCGGCTCGCAGCCAGATCGGTGACGACCAGCTCGATATGGCTCAGGCGCACCGTGTTGAACGGTGGGTAGAGGTTGAACTCAGGAACAGGCATGGCCTTTAGCCCCCCAGCTTTGGAATTCGGTGTTGAGACGTGGCAAAGGCGATGTTCTTTGTCTCCATGTAGAAGTCAAAGGACCAGTCACCCCCATCACGTCCGATACCAGACGCCTTGTTCCCACCGAACGGTGAAGGCAAGTGGCGCAGGTTTTCTGAGTTTACCCAGATCATGCCCGCGTCCAACTGGTCGGTAAAACGGAGCGCCCGCGTGACGTCAGCAGTCCAGACATAGCCGGACAAACCGTAAGCCACACCATTGGCCATCTCCAGCGCTTCTTCCTCCGTATCAAAGGCAATGGCGGTCAGGACCGGACCAAAGATCTCTTCCTGCGCAATCCGCATGTCGTTGGTTGCGTTGGTGAACAGCGTTGGTCCGACAAAGCAGCCCTCGGTGCCAATCTTCTCACCACCCATGGCGATGGTCGCACCTTCTTCGCGAGCGATGTCGAAATACTCTAGCACCTTTTTTTCATGCACCGGATGGATCAGGGGACCGATGGTGGTACTGGGGTCGAGCGGGTGGCCAACCTTGATACCTTTGGCTTTCTCCACCACCATTTCCACGAAGCGGTCGTGGATGCTGCGCTGGACCAGCAGACGGCTGGAAGAGGTACACCGCTCGCCATTGAGGGAGTAAATCATGAACACGGCGGCATCGGCTGCGCGTTCAAGGTCGGCATCCTCAAAAACAACAACCGGGTTCTTACCACCAAGCTCGAAGTGCACCCGCTTCAGCGTGTCCGATGCCTGCTTCATGATCATCGAACCCGTGCGGCTTTCCCCGACAAACCCGATAGCACGGATGGCCGGATGTTCGGTCAGGGCTTTTCCTGCGACTTCTCCCATGCCGTTGACCATGTTCCAGACACCCGCGGGAAGTCCGGCTTCTTCGGCAATCTCCACCAGCAAACGCGCTGTCAGGGGCGAGAACTCAGCCGGCTTGTGAACCACGGTGCACCCGCAGGCCAAAGCAGGCGCGATCTTCCACGTGGACAGCATGAACGGCGTGTTCCACGGCGTGATTATCCCCACCGGCCCCAGCGGAACACGATTGGTGACGTTGAGCTGGTTATTGCCATAGAGCGATTGGCCGTCTCGTGCGCCGGGTGCCATGTCGGCAAAAAAGCGGAAATTGTCAGCGGCGCGCAAAGCAGCCTTGGACATAAACCGCAGCGACTGACCGGTATCGAGTGCTTCGAGAAAGGCAATTTCTTCATTTCGCGCAACAATGCCATCTGCAATGGCATGCAGGATGCGCTTGCGCTCAGCCCCGGACGTTGCAGCCCACTCAGCGAAAGCGGCCTTGGCAGCAATACAGGCTGCATCAATATCCTCTGCAGTGCCTTGAGCGGCCGAAGCCAGCTTGCTCATATCAACCGGCGAAAGACTGTCAAACGTCTGCCCATCACTGGCCAATACGTCCTGTCCGCCAATCCGGTGATGGATGGGGCCACCTTGAAACTGCTTGAGGTATTCGTGAGCCTTGGCCAGATTTTCTTCCAAAGTCATGGACTGTCGTCTCCCTGCCGAACGCTGTGCGTTCGAAGATTCATTGGTTTTTCAGACGCGGGTGCACGCTGTTTCGTTTCCAGCTTACCGCGGCGTTGTTTTCGAAAATTTCCATGGAAAGCATGAAATGCGCACCCGCCAACCTGTCAGCAAAGAACGCCTCTGCCGCCGCATAGATGTGTGTTCCAGCGCGTTGCTGTTCTTCCAGCGTTCGACCCTGCCCGATATACATTTGCATGGCGACAAAGGCATTGTCAGGGTGACGGTCCGCTACGCTTTCATGGTCAGCCCGAAACGCACGAACGCGAATACCCGCGACGGGAAACAGCGCGGTCTCTACGATGGCTTCATTGAGCGCGTGACACAGCGCCGACATGTCGTGGCTGTCATCGAGTTGCGGCGAATATTGAATGGATACGTGCGGCATCGTCCCTCTCCACTATAGTTAACATGTTAAGAAGAATGGTGAGTGAGGTCAACGCTTGTGTCGGCCAAAGATTTTAGTCGAGAAGTTCTTCAAGCAAATCGAGGATGGTTTCGAGTTTTTCCTTGCCCATACGTGCCTCAAGCTCAGCAAAAATCGCTGCAGACTGCCCCGCATGCTTGGTCAGGATCGCGCGTCCAGCTTTGGAGATACCGACAAGCGTTTTCCGCCGATCTTCCAAGTCCTCCTTACGCTGGATCAGACCGTCCGCTTCCATCGACTTGAGGATGCGTGACAGGCTGGGCAAGTGCAGGCAGGCTTCGGACGCAATGATGGTTGGTTCAACCTCACCAATTTCTTCGAGCACGCGAAGAACGCGCCATTTCTGCTCTGTCACCCCACTCTGAGCCAGCATACTGCGGATGGGCACCATGACTTCCTCACGGGCCCGGAGCAGAGCGATTGGAAGCGAGCGCTTGGTTTTACGAAATCCCGCGCCGCTCATATCAGGCTACTCCGCCCATCGTCATCACGCGCCTTGCAGCAATGACAGTGTTGTGTCGGTGGAGAACACATGCACCAGAGCAGGTTGGAGTTTGACAGGAACTGTGTCGCCAGCCTTGATCTGCGATTGACCCTGTACGTTGACGGTAAAGTTCACCGCCCCGCCAACTGTGCCGTAGAGGTAGGTTTCACCGCCCAACTGCTCAACCGTTTCCACGGCAACCATCAAATCAGCGTCTTTTTCGCTGTTGGCAATCTCCAGATGGTTGGCCCGTACGCCCATTTCGATGGCATCACCTGCTGCCCCGCCAAACCGCTTGGCGTCGAGTGAGACCTTGTGGTTCCCCGCGAGCTCCAGCGTGACTACTTTGTCATCCCGCGCGGCAATTGTCCCGCTGATGAAGTTCATCCGTGGCGAACCGATGAAACCGGCGACGAACGTGTTTGCCGGATAATTGTAAAGGTCCAGCGGCGTACCATACTGCTCAATGATCCCCGCACGCATCACGGCGATTTTGTCCGCCATGGTCATTGCTTCCACCTGATCGTGGGTCACGTAAACCATCGTGTTGCCCAGCCGCTTATGCAGCGCGGCAATCTCACCACGCATGGCAACGCGCAGTTCGGCATCGAGGTTGGACAGCGGCTCGTCAAACAGAAAAACCTTAGGCTCCCGCACAACAGTCCGGCCAATGGCCACACGCTGACGCTGACCACCAGACAACTGACCAGGCTTTCGCTGCATGAGTTCTTCGATCTGCAGCATCCGCGCGGCCTCGGCAACGCGGCGCTCGATCTCCTCCCGGTCCATGCGCAGATTTTCGAGACCGAAGGACAGGTTCTGCTTCACGGACATATGCGGATACAGGGCATAGGACTGGAACACCATGGCCAGTCCGCGCTGCGCAGCAGGAACGTTTGTCACCACGTCACCAGCAATTTCGACGTTGCCGGCAGTGATATCCTCCAACCCCGCAATCATGCGCAGCATGGTCGACTTGCCACAACCTGATGGACCGACAAACACGCAGAATTCCCCGGATTGAATCTCAAGGTTCACACCGTGGATGACTTCCGTATCGCCGTAGGATTTACGAAGTTCTTTTAGCTCTAAAGTTGCCATGAATGTTATTTCATCCCCGTATTGGCAATGCCGGTTGTGATGTATCGTTGCAGGAAGACAAAGACCAGAGTGGTCGGGATCAGGCTCACCACTGTCATGGCGAGGCGGTAGTGCTCGGCGGCAAAGAACTCGCCCCTGAATTCAAGCAGGCACAGCTGGATGGTATAGGCCTCCTTGGCCGTGGCGATTGCCACCATCGGAACGATCAGATCATTCCAACGCCAGATGACTGAAAGAATGCCCAAAGCCGCAATCGCGGGCAAAGCGAGCGGCAGCACGATTTTCCAGTAAACCTTCCACTCGCTCGCCGCATCCATTCGGGCCGCTTCGATCAGTTCCTCGGGGATTGTCAGCATATACTGACGCAGCAAAAAGACCCCCGCAGGTGTCGCCGCACCCGGAATGATAACGCCCCAGATTGAGCCAGAAAGCCCTGTCATGGTGATCATCTTGAACACACCCACAAGCGTAACCGCAGGGGGCACCATCAACGTCGCCAGGATCATGATGAAGAAAGCTCTTTGGCCGCGGAACTTGTACTTCGCCAGCGCAAAAGCGGCCATCGAGTTAATCAGCAGCGTAATCACCGTCGCGATGATCGTGACCAGCACCGAGTTGGTGTAGCAACTGGCGAAGTTCACGCTGATGTTGTTCGCCTTGCCAGAAAGCGGGTCCGAATAGTTGCTCCACGAAGGACGCAGGGACCGCCGCGTTTCCAGCGTTTCAGTCGGCAGTTTGACGACTTTGGACGCATCACCACCCACAGAACGAGCAGCGGTTGTTTCGTTGAGCGGGTTGATTGTGCTGACAGCCCACTGTTCGATGATGCCCGTGTCAGGGTTCGGCGCAGTCACGAGGATCTGCGAAATCAGCTTGTTGGCCTTGAAGGGCTTTACACCGAGCCATTCGGCAAGCAGGCGGCGCTCTTCTGGCGTTACAGAGTCCAGTACGGCATCAACGTCGAAATTAGCCTTGGACCCCGATGGCAACGTGGAATAACGCGGCAACCACTCGGGCAGGTTCTTCGCTGCAACCAACTCACGGGCCAGCGGATCGACCATGCCCAGATGCGAGCGAAGGACATAGAACTCATTGCCGCTGTAACCGCGCAGAAAACTGTCAATGTCCATGCTCGAACGTTCTTCGGCCTCAAGGTCTTTCCAGTTCAGGACCCAATCAGGAAGATCGCTCATGATGAAGATGTCTTTGCCGCCTTCATCATTCACCGTCGCGCGTGCCACCCGGACGAAGTCGGTCGGTAGCAGCGACAGATCTTGCTTATCCAGTTGGAACGCGGACTTGAATGAGTTGAGCAAGATCCACATCACCGGCAGAAAAATGACGAGAAAGCCGATTACAAGATAGCTGTAGGATAGCCAGTCACCGAGGGTGAGGCGTCCGCCTTTGCCTTGGGTGCGGCTGAGGAATTGCCAGACTGCAGTCATTGTATCAGCCCTCCCCTAAATCTTGGTCTGACGCGAGGTCAGCCACAGTTGCAAGAGTGAGAGGATCATCAGCACGATGGCGATGAGCAGCGAAGCCATAGCCGCGATTCCGAGGCCGTGGGCCGTCGGCTGACCGCGCAAGCCTGACGTTTCGAAGATGTAAGACACCACGGAAATCCAGCGAACCTGCATGGCATAAAGTTCTTCAAACGCCTGAAAGGCTTTAATCATGGATAGAATGGTCACGACCAGCAGCGTCGGCATCAACAGCGGTAGCGTAATCCGCGTGAGCATGCGCCAGCCCGGTGTTCCATCCATTTTTGCGGCTTCATAGAGGTCTTTGGGAATGGCCTGTAACCCGGCCAGCAAGATCAGCATGTAAAAGCCCAAGTGCGCCCACGTGTAGACGAAGATTGACCAGAACATCGACCAAGAGGGGTCGGATAGCCACTGGATTGGTTCTTCGATCCAGCCCCAGTTCATCAGCGTCAACGACAACACGCCCGTCCGCTTGAGGATCAGAGTCCAAAGGAAGCCCACAACAACGGGGCTGAGCATCACAGGGTAAAAGAAAACGGACCGCCAGAAAGCACGGCCCCGAATGTCTCGGTTAAGCACCAGAGCGGTAATCAGAGCGAACAGGATCATCACCGGAACCTGGAAAATCACAAAGATGATCGTATCAGCAACCGCGCGCTGAAACTTATCGTCTTCGCGGTTTTCACCGCCGGTGTCGATTTGGACCTCAGAGGTCAGTCGGGAAAAGTTGTCAGTCCCGGCAAATTCACGTTCGGTGAAATTGATGCTTTGACCGTCCGTAAAGGAAAAGCCGATGTTGATGAACAGCGGCGCAAAAGTATAAAGCCCGAAAATCAACAGGTTAGGGATCAGAAACAGGTACGGCAGCAGCCGGGAACCGGTTACATTTTGCATGACCTCATTCGGCCAACCGATGGCACTCATTACACGGGAGCGTAAAGCGCCAGTCGGTCGGGTTACGAAATATCGAATCGCAACGTAACCTA
>JBMTIF010000003.1:0-16999 GCA_049437045.1 Alphaproteobacteria bacterium
CTTCAAGAAAGCAGGAATCGAAGTCTTCGAATTTCTTCAATGCTTCAAGCATCAACTTTCTGCCAAAGCCTTGCTGCTGATGTTTCGGATTTACACAAATGGTACATAATTCAACATCTGGAAAAACGGTATTGAATAGGCAAAAAGCAATCAGTTCATGTTCAGAACTCAACCAACCAAAAGCCTGATAACTCGGCAAAGCTAAGAAAGTCTGGAAGTCACTTTCACTCCATGGGCGATCAAATGCCAATTTGTGAAGTTGTTCCATAGCACTGGCGTGGTGACAATTAAGCACCGACATACTCATGGCGCTGTCTTTCCGCCTATTTCAGGTGCGCGCAGGTAAATTGGCGTCGCCCGACCTAGTGTTTTTTGCAGAACAGGTGAGTTTTCGTTCGATTCAGACAATAAACAGGCAAGAAATGCCATGTCTGGCTCTGTATTCTTCGCAGTCTGGAGTAATTTTGAGGCTGCTGACCCAACAACGTGTTCGAAGAATGCCGACTCATTAACGGCTTCAGGCGTCAGAATGGCGTCTTTGAGGGCCAGTTGCTCGCCGGTTTCATCATAAACCCGCACAAAGATCTCGGCGCGTCGTGATTCGATAGCGATGGCGAGTTTGGCTCGGCTTGGTGCGCTCAGGGCGTAGACATCGAAAGCATTGAAACCGAAAAACCCGGCTCCCGTTGCTCGTGCCAGACCCAGTCCGGCTGATATTCCCAACCGAATGCCAGTAAATCCACCTGGTCCAACAGTACAGCCGATGCGCTGCAGGTCTGAACCAGAGACACCGTGGCTTGCCAGCAGGTCGTGCAGCGCAGGCAAGAGCGCGGCTGGCTGGCCGCGGTCCATCTGCTGCGCCGTGGTGCCGATCAGCTTGCCCTCAGCAGCCAGCGCTGCGCTCAGCCCCTGGCCTGCGCATTCAAAAGCAAGCGACAGCATGGCCGTTTCTACAGGTAGAGGTTCATGGGCTGGCCGTTAGACAGCCGCGACCGGTCAAAGTCCGTCAACCGGTTGTCGGTGACGATCGTGTTGATGGTACCGGAGTAGTAGCTCGGGTCTTCACTATAGCTGCTCAAATGCGGGATCAGGTCACGCGCGCTTGGGCTGCGGCCCGAGCGCCGGAAGTTCGCCCGCGTTCGGCGCATTTCCAGATAGGCAGCGTTGGTGTTCAAGTTCTTGGCATAGCTGCGCACGGACTCTTCGAGCGAGGTGAAGGTGCGAACACGATGGTTCTGGTTCGCATTCCGGTCGCTTGGCGTCATGCCGGGCTGACTGGCGTCCCAGACGCGCTGACCGAAATGGGCGTTGCCCTCCTGCACGTTGCGCGACGTGCCCCAGCCACTTTCCAGACCGGCTTGCGACAGGATCAGGCTGACTGGGATAACATCGACTCGCTGGAGCAGGTTGGTTGTGTTGCTCTGAATATCGTACTTGGCCGCGATGGTTTTTACAGCCGCTGGCGCGTTAGAGATTGGACCGCTGTACCCGCTGCGCTCGATCGTGGCACGTTCTTCAGCAATTTCCGCATTCGCCTTGAGCGCCAAAGGCAGCATCAGGCGCAGAAACACATCCTTGTTCATGGGGACGCTGTTGTTCATGTCAAAGGGCATGCGACGCGCGAAAACCGGTGGAACCGGAGCGCCACGCCGCATTTTGTCGAGCGTGTAGCCATTCTGGTCAAAGAAACGGCCCGCACCCTCCAGACCGCCCTGGATGGATTTGGTGACCGCTGGTGCGGCGGAACCCGAGGCGAGCGGCGTGGCTGTGTAATTGTTCAGCACAGGGGAATTCAGATAAGCCGGCGCAGCTGCCAGCTGGGATGACGCTCCATTCCGGGAATTCGACACGAAATCCTGGTTCGGTGACATGGGGGTTGCCTGGGTCAGGTCGATAGGCTGTGGGCCAGAGGTCATCATCGAAGCTGTGTTAACCGGCGTTGTCGGGGCCGCAGCCGTATTGCGGGTGCTGGCCACCTGTGTGCGCAGTTCTTCCTCAGCGCGGGCAGCGCGCTCTTCTTCGCGTGTGGCATTGCCGGTGACTTGAGGGATCCACTCATTCAGAATGTAGCTGACGGTATCACCGGAAACATTGAAGCCCTCGCTATCAACCCGTACCGCGCGCTCTTGGTCAAAGGCAAAGCGTTCGCTCATTTGATCGGGGAACTCCTCAACCCGGCGGTCGAGTTCCTTGAGTCCATCTGCCATTCGCTGGGGCGCGTTCTGGAGATCAGAGGTCGAGATGCCGACGCCCCCTTCCTCACTATCAATCGTCGAGGTTGAAGAGCAGGCGTTGAGTGCCAAAACGCCAAAGCATAATGAAATAATGGACGGGCTACGAAAACGGCCGATCAAAGTCAGTCCCTCACAAATTCGCATGACTTGAAATGCCACGCTTCCTTAAAGGTTTAGTGAGGCAAATCCCATGCAAATACGGCGGTTTGAGGATTATGTGTTGCTTAGGGGGCTTTTAGGAGCGATTGGAGTCGCATTATGCACCATTATACGGGTGCAACCTCTCGTACCTCTGGCACATAATGCTTCAGCATGTTTTCGATTCCCATTTTGAGGGTCGCTGTCGACGATGGGCACCCGGCGCAGGCTCCGCGCATGTGCAGGTAGACCACGCCTTCTTTGAACTCATGGAATACAATGTCGCCACCATCCATCGCCACGGCTGTACGCACACGCGTGTCCAACAGATCCTTGATCTGCGTCACCACTTCGCTGTCTTCCTCGCTGGACTCTTCGGTCGAGCTGTCTTCGCGCATCACCGGACGGCCTGCGGTGAAATGCTCCATAATCAGACCGAGGATCGACGGTTTGATCAGGAACCATTCGCGGTCGTCGCTTTTGTGAATAGTCATGAAGTCCGAGCCGAGAAACACGCCCGTGACCCCTTCGACCTCGAACAGGCGCTCGGCCAATGGCGACACAGCAGCCTCTTCGCGCGTATCAAAGTGCGCGGAGCCTTCGCTCAATACGGTCAAGCCCGGCAGAAACTTCAGCGTAGCGGGATTGGGTGTGGATTCGGTTTGGATAAACATCGTCGTTGTCCTGTCCTGTCTGCACCTAACATGCTGATCCCGCGGCCTGAGATCAAGTCAGTGCGACGTCCGGCAGGTGCGCATTCCGCGAAAGGCGGAATTTGACGCACTTTTGATCGCACAAATTTGATAGTTTTCGTTACAAGGAGTCGTCAATACGCCATAATCCTTACGCAGTTTGCCGCCTAAGTACTGACATTATTTTTCCCAGCGAATGGCTTTGTCCTAACGCTGTCGAATGACAATCTAACGAGTGTTTCTGATGACCCGATTATTTGCTCGCACGGCTGTGGTTTTCGCATGTGCCGCTTTTTGCCTCGGACTGTCTACTGCCGCACAGGCGCAGGCGCAAACGACGCAGGAGCAGGTCACGGCCTTCCTCAATCAGGTTGAGTCCCAGATCGAGCGGATTACGACCGCCAAGGGCCGCTTTATGCAGATTTCAGATTCAGGGCAGATTGTACGCGGCGACATCTCCATCGCCCGTCCGCGGCGCATGCGTTTTGACTACGACGAGCCCTCGCCAGCGCTGCTGATCGCGGATGGTCGCTTCATCGGTACCTACAACACCAAAGACGAAACCTCAGCACACCGGCAGATCAACCAAACCCCGCTCAAGTTCCTGCTCAACGAAGACCCAGACCTTGCCAATGGGGTGAAGGTCCTGAAGATTGAGCGGGTTGCAGAATCCGTGCTGGTGACAATTCAGGACCGTCGCAATCCGAATCAGGGTCAGTTGATCCTTGTGCTCGATACCCGCACGCTGGAGCTGCGCGCCTGGCAGGTGATCGACGACAAGGGCGAACGCACCACCGTGCGCCTTGAGTCCATGACCTACGGCGTGCCTTTGTCCAACACGCTGTTCGAGCGGCCTAACTTCTGATGGCACGAACGCCTGTAATCGGGGTCATGACGTGCGCGCGTCCCAAGCACGAAAAGACCCCGGAATACCTCGAACTCGCGGTCGGCCAAAAGTACATGCAACCCCTGCTGGACCGGGGTGCCTTACCCTTTCCAGTGCCGAACTTCGGTGAGCAGACCCCCTTTGATGCGATTATGGAGCAGATCGATGGTCTGCTGTTAACCGGTTCACTCAGCAATGTGCATCCGAACCGGTACGCGGGTGAACTTGGCCCCAAAAGCTACCCGCTGGACCCGCATCGGGATGCCTGCACCTGGGGGCTGCTGGACCGTTGCATCGCGCAGGGAAAACCGGTTTTTGCCCTTTGCCGCGGATTTCAGGAGTTGAACGTCTACGCCGGGGGCAGCCTTGACCAGATGGTCCACGAGGTGCCGGGTCGGATCGACCACCGTTCACCCACCTCTCATGTCCCGGAAATCAAATATGGGGCCTGGCAGCGGGTCGAGGTGACTTCTGATGGCTTACTCGCCCGGACGCTGGGGTCTGACGCACCCATCATCATCAACTCGCTGCACCTGCAAGGGGTAGACCGCGTTGGTAAGGGCGTGACGGTCGAGGCCACAGCCGCGGATGGACTGGTTGAAGCCCTGTCCATCGACCGCGCCAGCGCTTTCTGCCTTGGTGTGCAATGGCACCCCGAAGCCATCCCTGACGATCCTGTGAGTGTCGCCTTGTTTGACAGCTTTGTGGACGCTTGTCGCGGCTGAGGCTAGGGTCGCGCTCATGAGAATTGTTACATGGAATGTGAACGGCCTGAGAGCACGTGCGGCGCACGTCAATCAGGTGATCGACCTGCTGAAACCCGACGTATTGTTGATGCAGGAAATCAAGATGGACGCCTCGATTTTTCCAGTTGAGGATTTCGAGGCGGTGGGCCTGCCGCATACGGCAGCGCATGGGTTCAAGGGCAAGCATGGTGTCGCTATTGCCTCCAAACACCCGCTGGGCGACATCGACAAGACCGTTATTGGTGGCATCGACGATGGTCGGCATGTCTCGGCCACGGTTTCGACCAGCGGCGGCGACTTGCGGCTTTCCAGCCTCTACGTGCCCTCTGGCGGGGATAAGCCAGACGTGGAAATCAACGATAAATTCGCCCACAAAATGGCTTTCATGGAAGAAATGAAGACCTTTTTCGCCGGTGGTGGTTTTCACGTGGCTGGCGGTGATTTGAACATTGCGCCGGGTCTGGAGGACGTCCACGACCACAAGAAATGCCGGCGTCAGGTTGGGCATTCGGACGGCGAACGGGCGATCATGGCTGAGGCAATCGAGGCTGGAGCGTGGGTCGATACTGGCCGTCATTTGCAGCCCGAGGGTCCACTTTTTTCGTGGTGGGGCTACCGCTTTCCGCCAGCTTTTGAGCGCAACTTGGGTTGGCGACTGGATCACCTTTGGCTCAAGCAGGGCCACGAGGACAAGATTACGGGCGGTTCGGTGTTCCGCGACAGCCGCGGATGGGAAAAGCCTTCGGACCATGCGCCGGTGATCCTCGACCTCAACGTGACGGCAGGCTGAGATGATCGAGGGGCGCTATGGGCCAAACGCGTGGATCAGTGACGCTGTGCTGGGCGGTTTGGGCGTGCTGCTGCTGGGACTTTGGACCGCGGCGCTGTTCCCCTCCCTCTGGGCGGCTCTGCCGGGTTTAGGCTTTTTGGGTAGCGCTTATCTGATTGGGCGTGGCCTGTGGCTGCACACGGTTTCTTATCGGTTGGATGAGGATGGTTTGCTGGTCCGCAAGGCCGCGCTGTTGCCGGAAAAGGTGGTGGCGCTCAAAGACATTCGGCGCGCGGATTTGCACTATTTGGGAACGCTGCTGCGTGGGGCGCGGGGGAAGAGCGGACTTTTTGTCCTGCACGTCGCCGATCAATCCAGCCAGATGCGCATCGAAAGCAAAATCGACACCTTTCATCCACTGGCCAACGCCATTCTGGAGGCGCATGTCGCCGCAGGTAATACGATCTCGCTGGCGACCTACGACAACGCTCAGGCGTTGGAGTTAGACGTTGGTCTGAAGACCGAAATGATCTCCAGACCCGTTTGACCCGCGCTACATGGCGAGGCGATAGCCGCCCGGTTCTGTGACCAGAATAGAGTTCTGCTGCGGATCAGGCTCGATCTTCTGACGCAAGCGGTAGACGTGAGTTTCCAGCGTGTGCGTGTTGACGCCTGCGTTGTAGCCCCAGACCTCATCCAGCAGCGTGTCGCGTGAGACAACCTTGCCACCGGCGCGGTACAGGTACTTCAGGATTGCCGTTTCCTTCTCCGTCAGGCGGATCTTGCGGTCGTTCTCGTTGTTGGTGAGCATTTTGGCGGCGGGGTGGAAGGCGTAGGGACCAACGGAGAACACAGCGTCATCAGACTGCTCGTGCGTGCGCATCTGTGCCCGCAACCGCGCCATGAACACGTTAAAGCGGAACGGCTTGGTGATGTAGTCGTTTGCCCCGGCGTCCAGCCCAAGGATCGCATCGGCGTCGCTGTCCTGTCCGGTGAGCATGATGATCGGCGCTTTCAGACCACGACGGCGCATGAGCTTGCACAGATCACGACCGTCCATATCCGGCAGGCCCACGTCCAACACGATGGCGTCGAAGTGGTCTGCGTCAGCCAGCTTCATGGCTTCAGACCCATTCTCCGCTTCACTGACCGTGTACTCCTCATGGAAACCCAACTGCTCAGCGAGCGTTTCCCGCAGCGTGGGGTCATCGTCGACGAGAAGGATGCGGCGGCGGTTGGTATCGGTAGCAAGGCCGGTCATGGATCAAATCCTTTCTTACAAGAGCGCTGTGCGACTTATGTTAGCCTTACACAAACGTCTGTCATCCTGTCACAAGGCCTTGTTGAGGCTTTGTGAGATTTGTCAAATTGACGTGAGGACGAAAAGATTTGATTTCAAGGGTTTAGTGGTGGTCTCGCGCCAAATATTGCGCTGCCGACCCGAATGTGAGTGGCGCCAAGCTCCACCGCTGTCTGGTAATCACCCGACATTCCCATCGAAATCCACGGCAATTCAAGATCGTCGGCGAGGCGCTTGAGGAAGGCGAAATGGCCAGATGGCGCGTCTTCGACGGGGGGGATACACATGAGTCCGGCCAGCGGCAGGTTCTCCTCGCGGGTAAAGGCAACCAGCGCCTCCACCTCCGTCGGCAGCACCCCGGCCTTTTGCTCTTCCTCACCGGTATTGACCTGGATCAAGAGCTTGGGGCACCGACCCAGAGCCTGTGAATCCTTGGCAATGGAACGCACCAGTTTAGGGCGGTCCACGGTATGGATCACGTCAAACAGGGCCAGCGCGTCTTTGGTCTTGTTGGTTTGCAGTGGACCGATCAGGTGCAGCTCCAAATCCGGCCAGTCGGCGCGAAGGTCAGGATACTTGCCCTGGCTTTCCTGCACCCGGTTCTCGCCAAAGATCATCTGTCCGGCCTGCAGGGCCTCGACCACGGCGTCCTGCGGCTTGGTTTTGGCCACTGCGATCAGGTTTACCGTATCGCTGGAACGACCAGCACGCTCAGCATACCGGTCGATCTGTTCCTGAACCGTTGCGAGGTTTTCCGCGATGGACATGGCTCAGGCCAGCCCTTCGCGTCCAATGGCGAGGAAGCGCATTTCCCGCGCACGCTTGAGCGCCGGACCGTCCATGCTGCTCAGCAAGGACAGCTGACGTTCGAGTTCGTCACCCAGTGCGACAGCAGCCTCAGCGGGCTTGCGATGCGCGCCGCCAACCGGTTCTTCGACGATGGCGTCGATGATGTTGAGACGCAGGAGATCCTGCGCTGTCAGATTCAGCGCACCAGCCGCTTCTTTGGCGAATTTGCCATCACGCCACAGGATGGACGCGCACCCTTCGGGTGAAATCACGGAATAGACGGCGTGTTCAAACATCAGAACCCGGTTCGATGCCGCCAGCGCCACCGCGCCGCCCGAACCGCCTTCGCCGGAAATAACGGAAATCGATGGAACGCTGAGACGCAGGCCGGCCTGAATCGAACGCGCGATGGCTTCCGCCTGACCGCGTTCCTCGGCGCCTTTGCCTGGGTAAGCACCCGGCGTGTCAACAAAGGACAGAACTGGCAAGCCGAACTGGTCCGCCAGTTCCATCAGCCGAATGGCCTTGCGGTAGCCTTCGGGCCGACCCATGCCGAAATTGTGCTTCACGCGGGAGTTCATGTCGTGGCCTTTTTCGTGGCCCATAACCACGACCGGACGACCCCGGAACCGCGCCAATCCACCGAGAATGGCCTGATCGTCGCCGAAGTTGCGGTCACCAGCCAAGGGCTGGTAGTCCGTCAGCAGCATGTTCGCCAGTGCCAGAAACTGCGGTCGATCCGGGTGACGCGCGACCTGACATTTCTGCCAGGGGTCAAGATTGCTGTAGACCTGCGTCAGCCGCTTGGCGGCCTGCTCACGCAGTTTGCCCAGCTCGTCGCTCATCGCGCCGTCCGTGTCTTCACCGACCAGACGGCTGAGTTCTGCGATCTTCGCTTCCAGATCCTTGACTGGCTTTTCGAATTCCAGAGCCACCGCTGAGGACATTCCAGACGTCTCCCGTCTTTTGTTTTCGGTTAGTTGGGTTGTGCTAGCCCATTGCTGCCGCTTAACAAACCCAGATTCAAGGGATGAGCTGCGCCCACAATGGCCTTCAGCCGTTCGTCTAGGATATGGGTATAGATTTGCGTTGTTGAAATATCGGCGTGTCCGAGCAGCGCCTGAACCGCACGCAGGTCTGCTCCGTGCGCAAGAAGATGACTGGCAAAAGCGTGTCGCAGGACGTGCGGAGACAGGATGGCCGGGTCAACTTCTGCCTTCGCCGCCAAGTCTTTTAGCGTCGTTCCGAGCTTTTGACGGGATAAATGCCCGGCTTTGTTGGATTCGGGGAAGAGAAACACGCTTTCTTTCCCAAGCGGTAAAAATCCAATCCGCCCCAGTTTGACGTATCGGGACAGCGCGGCTTGCGCCGGTTCGCCGACGGGAATCATGCGTTCCTTGTTGCCCTTGCCGCGCACCACCAGAAAGCGCGGATCGCGCGCCGCGACGGAGATGGGCAGGCTGACCAACTCGCTCGCTCGCATGCCCGTCGCATAGAGCATTTCGATCAGAGCCAGCGTGCGCAGGGTCGTTGGGGTTTCCGATTCGGCGTCTTTTTGGGCGCAGCGAAGCAGTTTCCCCACCTGATCCTCACTGACCAGTTTGGGCAAGGGTTTGCCGATTTTCGGACCGTCGATGTGGCGGGCGGGATTGTCTTTGCGCAGGCCATCCTGCTGCAGAAAAAGGAAATACTGTTTCAGTGCGGAAAGCTTTCTGGCAGCCGTTCGCGCCGACTGGCCCGCGTCCACCAGCCCCGCCAGAAATCCCCGGATGTCGACATCATCAGCCAGCGCGATGTTACCTTGCAGATCTGGCCGGTGGTGATCGATGCTGTGCCGGAACTCGGTCAGGTCGCGACGATAGGCTTCGAGCGTGTTTTTGGCCGCGCCGCGCTCGCTGCGCAGCATTTCAAAAAACAGATCCAGAAAAGGGCCGTCGCTGGGAGTCATGCTTCAGCGCTCGTTGGTCGCTGGCGGCATATCCTGACCCAGAATCACATCGCGATCCAGTTCCTGCCGAATGGTCTGCGCAGGCCGCGGCGGTTCCCAAGTGTAAAGCAGGATCAGGAAAAATACGCCGATCACGCACAGGATCACCAGAAACAGCAAAAAGGGGTTCGGATCGTTTCGACGATAGGTCATGTGTCGTTGTTAAGCCCTGTCTTCGTTTACAGCTTCAATAAACGGGTCTAAACGCCAAGTCATGACCCAAGCACGGAATAAAAGCCTCGCCAAGTCGCTCCACGGCCTCATCGACCGCCCTATTGTGCTGGTCGGGCTGATGGGCTGCGGCAAGTCGAGTGTGGGCAAGGTCATTGCCCCGCTCCTGAACTTGGACTTCTTCGACTCCGATACGGAAATCGAAGACGCCGCCGGTATGTCTATCGCGGAAATCTTCGAGAATTATGGCGAAGCCGAGTTTCGGTCCCTCGAACGTCGGGTGTTTGAGCGGCTGATCGATGGCTCCCCCAAGATCATCGCAGCCGGTGGCGGCGCTTTCGTGCAAGATGACACGCGGGCGGTAATTCAGGAAGGGGCCGTATCCGTCTGGTTGCAGGCCAGGCTTTCGGTTCTGGTCGCGCGCACGCAAAAACGCGGCAACCGACCCATCCTTGCCGGCAAGGACCACCGCGCTGTATTGCGCGATTTGATGGAAAAGCGGCGTCCGGCATACGAGAAGGCGAACTTGCGCGTGTTCTCAGGCCCGGAATCAATCGATAAAACGGTGCGAGCGGCGCTGGAAGCGCTCAAGGGGCACTTCAAGCCCTGAAGCACAGGATCACACAATGACTGAGACAATCGAAGTTGGCCTTGGTGAGCGGACCTACCCCATCCACATCGGGGCGGGTGTGCTGGATGGTCTCGCGCAGGAATGGGCGGACCGGCTCAAACCCCGTCGGCTGTCGATCATCGCGGATCAGTCCGTCTGGGACGCGCATGGCGCGCGGTTGGCGGCACAGCTGAGTGCAGCTGACATTGCGGTTCGTCTGGTTACGGTGCCGGGCGGGGAAGAGACCAAGTCGTTTCCGGTTTTCGCCGATGTCTGCGAACAGATGCTCGCCCACGGTATCGAGCGGCGGGATGTCATGCTGGCCTTTGGTGGCGGTGTGGTGGGTGACCTGGCGGGGTATGTTGCGGCGTCCCTGTTGCGCGGCATCGACTTCATTCAGGTACCGACCACGCTGTTGGCTCAAGTGGATTCCTCCGTGGGAGGCAAAACCGGCATCAATTCCCGCAACGGCAAGAACCTTGTTGGCGCTTTTCATCAACCCAAGGCCGTCTACATTGACACCACCATCCTCGACACCTTGCCTGAGCGCGAATGGCGTGCGGGCTATGCCGAGGTGGCCAAGTATGGCTGCCTTTGGGATGGGGCATTTTTTGAGTGGCTGGAAAGCGATGGACCGGCGGTTCAGCCCGGCAACAGCGCGGCGCTGATCGAAGCCATCACCCGGTCTTGTGCGATCAAGGCGGAAGTGGTTGCGCAGGACGAGCGCGAGTCCGGGGTGCGCGGCTTGCTCAACCTTGGCCATACCTTCGGCCACGCCCTCGAAGCGATCTACGGCTACGATGGCCGCTTACTGCATGGTGAAGGTGTCTCCGTCGGCATCGGTCTGGCTTACGCGCTGGGTCGCGAATTGGGCCTGTCCAGCGGGCAGGACGAACAGCGGGTCAAAGCCCACCTGCGCGCCGCCGGTCTGCCGGTCAACCGGGCTGAGCTGGCACCCGAAGAGCTGAGCGTCGAGGCAATCTGGAAGCCGATGAAGAAGGACAAAAAGGTGCAGGACGGTGTCCCGACCTTTATTGTTCCAACATCCATAGGCAATACCCATCTGAACAAGGACGTGCCCAAAGCGGCTGTCGATAAAGTTCTTAACGACTGGTTGGAGACCTAAACCCGTGTTGACCACTGTGGTCGCTATTTCTGCTGTGATCGTGCTGCTGCTGGCAGCTTCTGCGTTTTTCAGCGGGTCTGAAACGGCCCTGACTGGGGCCAACGCGGCGCGCATGCACCTGCTCTCAAAAGGGGGTGACCGGCGCGCGGCGCGGGCGGAGCGTCTTATTGCGGTTAAAGACCGCGTGGTTTCCGCCATTCTGATCGGCAACAATTTGGTCAACATCCTCGCTTCGGCGCTGGCAACCATGCTGTTCAGCACGCTTTTCGGTGGCTTTGGTGTTGTGGTGGCGACGGTGGTAATGACCGTGCTGGTCGTGGTGTTTGCCGAAGTGCTGCCCAAGACATTTGCCCTGCGCCAACCGGACAGCGTTGCGCTGCGGGTCTCGCGGCCTCTGGCGCTGCTGACGGGATTTTTCGCGCCGGCGACTTTCGCGCTGCAGGGCGTTATTTCGCTGCTTTTGCCAGACCGCAAAAGCGATGACGATGAAGGCGAAGAAGCCTTGCGCGGCGCCATTGCCTTGCACGCGACCAGCGGGGACGCCGAAGACGAGGCTGAAAGTCAGATGCTGGGCTCGATCCTCGACCTTGAAGACGTGGCGGTCGATGAAATCATGACCCACCGCTCACAGATTGAGTCGCTGGATTTGGGACAGTCAAACGCCGACCTGATCGATGCTGTTTTGAACTCGACTTTTACCCGCCTGCCAGTCTGGCGAGAACAGCCGGACAACATTGTCGGTGTCCTGCACGCCAAGAACCTGTTCCGAGCGCTGCGCAAAGCGGACGGTGACCCGGACAAGCTGGACATCAGCACCATCGTTGCCACCCCGTGGTTCGTCCCCGGTACGGCTTCATTGCTGGAGCAGCTGCAGCATTTCCGCTCTCGCCGCGAGCATTTTGCGCTGGTGGTGGATGAATACGGTGGGCTGGAAGGCGTTGTGACGCTGGAGGATATCCTCGAAGAAATCGTTGGCGACATCGACGATGAGGAAGACGAGGTGCGGCGCGGTATCCAGCGTGAAGCCGGAGGGTCGTTCATCATTGATGGTGAGATTTCTCTGCGTGACCTGAACCGGAACCTCAGCTGGCGTCTGCCGGATGATCGCGCTTCGACGCTGGCCGGTTTTGTCCTCTATGAGAGCCGCCAGATCCCGGAAGTCGGTCAGGTTCTGAGCTTTCAGGGGTTCCAGTTCGAGATTTTGGGCAGGGATCGTCTGCGAATCACCCGCTTGCGCGTGACCCCAGAATCGGTCTTGGCTCAACGTCGTCGAAATCAGCGCAAAACCAGTGAGCAAACCCCCCTATGAATGGTCGCAGTACCCAACATCCACAGCAGGGCTTACCAACCGCCGACAAACGCAAGATTTTGCATGAGCGGCGCTACGATATTCGCGGCTATGAGCGCGAAGACGGGATGATCGATGTCGAGGGTAAAATCGTCGATCTCAAGCCGCACTCCTTCGACAATCACGATCGGGGCCATGTTCCGGCGGGAGAGCCGCTGCATGAAATGCATTTGCGGCTGACCATCGACCATAATTTCAAGATTCACCGCTCCGTTGCGGCGACGCTGTACTCGCCCTACCGCATGTGTCCGGGCGCGACCGACGCGTACTCTCGGCTTGAAGGGCTGACCATTGGCCCGGGCTTCAACAAGCGGGCGGCGGAAGCCATTGGTACGCCCTTTGGCTGTACGCACATTACCGAAATGCTGCGGGCTATGGGGACGGTGGCCTATCAATCCATGTGGCCAATCATTCGGCGCAAGGAAGAAGAGGCAGAAAAAAAGCGCCAGGCGGAAGAAGCCGCTGGCGCCTCAAAGAGTGAAAAACCGAAAAAACGTCCGGGACTCCTCGGCTCTTGCCATGCTCATGCGCCTTGGTCCGAAGTTGTGGAGAGAAACTGGCCGGACTTTTTTGATCCTGATGCCGAAGCAAATGCGGTGGCAAAGCTGGATCAGCGCAACGGTTAGAACCGAGTGGACAAAACCCCCTTAGCGGCGGCGGAAATACTCAAGGATTTGCGCGCGCATGGTGGATGAGAACGAGGCCCGTCCTTTCCGACGCTGAACGTAGTCACAGAACTGGTCGAGGGACACTTTCTCCTCTTCCAGCAGTTCATTCAGACCTGCCCAGAACTCTGGTTCGAGCCGGACGGACGTCCGCCGCCCCTGCACCCGTACGTTTCGGATCGGGTGGATGGATTTTGGTGCGTTTTCGCGTGAAATATCCTGCAGCATGGATGCCTCCAAAAAGGTGAATTCGAAAAAATATATCTCGCATAGCGAGTAGTACCTATGAATTGCCTAAACATACAAGTGAATTCTTCATCAAAATTCAACTAAAAGTATCTTTTTGTTCGTTTTTTGGGGTTTCGCGATCGCGGAAAATACAACTTTTATCTGAATGATATCGAAAGTGCGTGCACAGGACCGGCCAATTCGTCCGCCAGGATGGAATGCACCTTACGGTAGCGTTCTAGCCTAGGGAGAGCGCTTAGCGTCTCCGCCTTTAAGGTGATTTTAAAGTGGCTTTCGCCTGAGTTTGGGCTGCCCGCGTGGCCAGCATGGAGATGCGACTCATTTTCCACCTCCAAAATTTCAGGGGACAGTGCCGCGATTAGCTTGGCTTCGATCTGTTCCTGCACGTTCATTTCGCCTATTCTCCAAAGTCTTGTGTTTCACTTACCTATAACCCGGCGAATCCATGGATCGAAGCGCAGAAGACGCACTGAACGAACCTTTCAAACGCACCACCCGTGCTGAAGAGCGGGAAAAGGCGCGTGCGAAGAAACGTTTGCGCGTGTGCGATGCACCCGGTTGCAAGGAAGAGGGCCAGTATCCTGCGCCCAAATCGCGTCGTCGTGTCAACGAGCGTTACCACTTCTGTCTGGAACACGTGCGCGAGTACAACAAGGCGTGGAACTACTTCGAAGGTATGACGCCGGGTGCGGTCGAGCGGGATCGTCTCGCCGCCATGACGTGGGACCGTCCGACCTGGCGCTTTGGCGAGCAGGGGCGAAACCGGGCCAGCCAACGGGCCAATGCATTCGCCGGCAATGCCTTCAAAGACAGCTTTGGCTTTTTTGAGGAAGACGAACGCGATGAAGCGGAAATGCGCGCCCGCGACACCCGCCGTCTTTTGCGCTCGTTGCCGCCAGAGTATCGGCAGGCGTTCGAAACTCTCGAAATTCAGCCCCCCGTAACCGCAGATGAGCTGAAATCGCACTACAAAGATCTGGTTCGCAAGCTACATCCTGATTTGAACCAAGACGATCCCACTGCGGAGGAGCGTATGAAAGCTGTGAACGCCGCTTATTCCCTTGTCCGCGACATAATAGAGAACGCTGAATAATCCCGTTTCGCAGCCTTGCGCGAAGGGGTCTTGCGGGGTGCTTTACGCTTGAGTGTAATGCGCCCGATTTTTGAAACGAAGGTAAGCCACAATGACGACTGAGCTCACGGCACCAGACATCACCGTAAACGTTCGCGACGCCTTTGGCATCGACGTTGATCTGGAAGTGCCAGCCTTTTCCGAGGCCAACGAGTACGTGCCCGATCACGATGCCAATTACATCTTTGACCGGGACACGACGCTGGCCATTCTGATGGGCTTTAAGCACAACCGTCGCGTGATGGTGCAGGGCTACCACGGTACGGGCAAGTCCACGCACATTGAGCAAGTCGCCTCTCGCCTCAACTGGCCGCTGGTGCGGGTCAACCTCGACAGCCACGTCTCCCGGATCGATCTGGTCGGCAAGGACGCGATTGTGCTCAAGGACGGCAAGCAGATCACGGAATTCCGCGAAGGTCTGCTGCCTTGGTCGCTGCAGCGCCCCATGGCGCTGGTGTTCGATGAATACGATGCAGGTCGTCCGGACGTGATGTTCGTTATTCAGCGCGTGCTGGAAGTGGACGGCAAGCTGACGTTGCTCGATCAAAACAAGGTCATCCGCCCGAACCCACACTTCCGCCTGTTTGCGACCGCGAACACCGTGGGTCTGGGTGACACGACCGGCCTCTACCACGGCACGCAGCAAATCAACCAAGGTCAGATGGACCGCTGGTCGGTGGTTTGCACGCTGAACTACCTGCCACGCGCTGTTGAGACCGAGATCGTCCTGGCCAAGCTGCCGGCCTATCAGACCGAAGCGGGTCGCAAGACTGTTGAGTCTATGGTCGCGCTGGCTGATTTGACGCGGAAGGGCTTTATGGCGGGCGACATCTCTACTGTGATGTCACCGCGGACGGTTCTGACCTGGGCAGAAAACTCGGGCTATCTGGGTGATAACATTGGTCTGGGTTTCCAGCTTTCGTTCCTGAACAAGTGTGACGAGCTGGAGCGGCCGGTGATTGCTGAGTACTTCCAGCGTGCCTTTGGCGAAGATCTGGTTCTGGACAAGGCGGCTTAAGCCTTGGCACAACCCGCGTCGTTCAAAATCCCATCGTCCAATAAGCGCCGGGCGAGCCTGCAGGAAGACTTCCGGCAGGCCACGTCCGCGACGCTGCGCGCGCTTTCGGGCAACAAGGAGCTGGAGGCCGTCTTTGCCTCTAACGCCCGTGGCAAAATCGGCAACGACGTTTTTATCACCTCGCCCAGCCGCGAGATGACGCCGCAGGAGCAGGCGTTGGTGCGCGGGGAATGCGACCAAAATGCCTTGCGCGAAGCGCACCATGATGAGGCTTTGCACACCCGTCTCGCACCGGTGGAAATGACCGCCCGGCAGGTGTTTGATGCGATGGAGCAGGTGCGCTATGAGGCGCTGGGTTCGCAGGACATGGGCGGGGTTCGGCAGAACTTGCAGGCTGCCCATGAGCAGCGGGTCTCCGACCTCAATCTGAAATTCGTCAACGCTAAAGAAGAAGCCCCGCTGGCCGAAGTCATGCGCTATCTGGCCCGAGAGCACCTGAGCGACGGGGCCTGGGACGTGCCGGAAAATGCTCAGCAGATCATTGACCTGTGGAAGCCCCATCTGGCGGAAAGCGTTTATGAGCAGCTCGACCGGTTGAAAGACAACCTCGACGACCAGAGTGCTTTTGCGGAAATTGCGGGTGACTTGCTGCGCGATCTGGAATTCGAGATCGACCAGAGCCCGGATGATCAGCCTGACGACGATCAGGATGCCGGCGACGAAAACGATACCGACACAAACAACAACGACGTGCGCGGCGAAGACGACGGTCAGCAGGATGACCAGCCGCAGGACTCCAACCCGGACGACAGTCAGGCTTCCGATCAGCAGCAGGCCGGGGAGCAGGATGACGTTCAGTCCGAAGACAGCTCCCAGATGCAAGAAGGCGACGAAGCGCCGCTGCAGCCGGATATGACCCCGGAATACCGTCCGCCGTCCAACGATCCACCCCCGCATGACTACAAGGCCTTCACCAGCAAGCACGACGAAATCGTCGAGGCGGCCGATCTGTGTGATGCCGAAGAGCTGACCCGTCTACGGCTGATGCTGGACCAGCAACTGACCTCGTTGCAATCCGTGGTCGCCAAGCTCGCCAACCGCTTGCAACGCCGTTTGATGGCCAAGCAAACCCGGTCGTG
>JBMTIF010000004.1:0-16257 GCA_049437045.1 Alphaproteobacteria bacterium
GACCGAAACCAACGCTTTGGGCGCCATCAACGGTGGCCCCTCCTACTTGATAAAACCAGGAAGCACCGGCCCCGTAACGGGCCCGGTCATGGAACACGCTGTTCACGCCGAAGACAGTGATACCGCCCTGCCCACTGGCGAAGTTGGCCGCGTTTGCTTCCGTGGACCTTCGATCATGATGGAATACTTCAACCGTGCTGAAGACACAGCCAAAGCGGTCACTCAAGACGGCTGGTTTGACAGCGGCGACCTCGGATATCTGGACGAAGACGGCTTTCTGTTTCTTGTGGATCGCGCCAAAGACATCATTGTGCGCGGCGGCGAGAACATTTCCTGTCTGGAAGTCGAAGCCTGCATCCATGCGCACGAGCAGGTACGCGATGTGACAGTCTTTGGCCTGCCCGATGAGAGGCTGGGTGAAGTTGTAACGGCGATGGTGTATCTGCGTCCCGATGGAAGGGGCGCGAGTGCTGAGGATATTCAGGCATACGCGGCGCAGACACTTGCACGATACAAAATACCGACCGAAATTCTGTTTTCCGACCACCCACTTCCCCGTGGTGCAACGGAAAAGATCGACAAGAAGACGGTAAAAGCAGCGATTTTGGCAGAACGCTCTTAACCGCTTTGGTAACGCTTTGAGCACCGCTCGGGGATTTGCCGCGCACTTTGCCGCAAATGGCAGATGCCGGGCGCTGTTTGGCTTGCCAAGCCCGGCTGCTCCGGTCCATCCATCGGCCAGAAAGCACGGAGGTTCATTAAGTGCAGATTTCAGATCTCATGGCGCGCGAAATCGCCTTTTCCCTGTTCGATGTTGTTGGTGTTGATGACCTGCAATCCATCCCCCGCTACGCGGAACACAATCGCGAAGTCTATGAAGCCGTTCTGGAAACCGCGCTGAAAGTCGCCTCCGAACACTTTGCACCGCACAACCGCAAAGGCGACCTCAACGAGCCGCGAGTAGTCAACGGCGTGGTTGAACTGATCCCCGAAGTGGCGGAAGCCATGGATGCCTATCGGGACGCCGGCTTTTTCTCGGCACACCACGACGAAGAAGACGGCGGCTTGCAGATCCCCTGGACCGTTGCTCAGGCCTCTTCAGCCTATTTTCAGGCTGCGAATGTATCGACCGCCGGTTACCCCTTTCTAACCGTTGGCGCTGCCAATCTGATCAAGGCCCACGCAGCCCCTGAGCAGCAAGCCAAATGGCTGCCTCCAATGCTCGCAGGCGACTTCTTTGGAACCATGTGCCTTTCTGAGCCTCACGCTGGCTCGGGTCTGGCTGATATCAAAACCACCGCCTACCCGCTCGAAAACGAGCCCGGAAAATACCGCCTCAAAGGGCAGAAAATGTGGATTTCGGCCGGTGACCACGAACTGGCCGGAAACATTGTCCACCTCGTCCTCGCCCGTATCGAAGGTGCGCCGGCTGGCACCAAAGGAATTTCCATCTTTATCGTTCCAAAGCGTCGCGTTGATGCACAAGGTGAAGTGGGCCAGTCCAACGACGTGCGCTTGATCAGCCTGAACCACAAAATGGGTTTCAGGGGTACAACCAACACCATTCTGGCCTTTGGTGAAGATGACGGATGCGTCGGTGAGCTGATCGGTGAAGCCGGTCAGGGTTTGGCTTACATGTTCCACATGATGAACGAAGCCCGGATCGGCGTTGGATTGGGTGCGGCCTGTCTGGGGCTGGCGGGCTATGCCGAAAGCCTTCGCTACGCCGAAGAGCGCCCACAGGGTCGTCACCCTGATGAGCGCGACCCAACATCCAAACCAGTGATGATTATCGAACACGCCGATGTCCGCCGCATGTTGATGGCTCAAAAGGCACTGTGTGAGCCGTCGCTGACGCTGTGCATCTATGCGGCCAAGCTGGTGGATATTGAGAAGTTCCACACCGATGAAGCCGAGCGGAAAAAGGCGCATACCATACTCGACCTGCTGACCCCTGTGGTCAAAGGCTGGGTCAGTGACGCCACCCTGCGCGCCAACCATGACGCGATACAGATCCACGGAGGCTACGGTTATACCCGCGACTTCCAGGTTGAACAGATTTACCGCGATAACCGGCTCAACCCCATCCACGAAGGCACCAATGGTATTCAGGGCATGGACTTGCTCGGGCGCAAGGTGATGCGAGACGGCGGCAAGGCTCTGGCAGCGTTTTCCGAACTCGTCAGCAGCGATTTGAAAGAGGCTGTCGCGCAAGGCTTTGACGCGAAACTGGCAGCAGAGCTGGGCACTGCAATGGCGACCTTTGGTGCCGCAACCGCTGCTCTGGGCGGAAAAATGCAATCCGATGGCCCGCGCAAAGGCATGGCGCAGGCGACCCTGTATCTTGATGCCTTTGGTCTGCTTGTCATGGCTTGGATGCACGCAAAATCTGTCGCAGCGGCCTTAACCAGTGGCACCGTTTCGGCCGATTACAAAGACGGCAAGGTGCTCTCAGCAGCCTATTTCTACCGCCACGAACTCAGCCGTCTGAATGAGCTGTGTCGCCGATTGTCTGAGTTGGATGAAACCTTTGTTCCGGCTCAGGCTGCCAACTTCTGATCCGAATGCGTTGAATCAGAAAACCCCGGTTCTTTCGTCGAACCGGGGTTCCTGGAAAACATTTACCAAGCGCGGAAGTAACCACCGCGCGTGAGGACGGGGCGCAAGCCTTGCTCGAACCTCGAGCGGAAGTTCTGAATCCGCTCAAGCGCATTATCAATGGCACCATCACCACCGACCAAACCTGCTTCGGTCTGCGCCTTCAAGATGTCTTGTAGAAGTGCCGCAGCCCGGTCTTCAAGGTTATTGTCACCGCCATCACGGGCACAGACGGCCAGAGCATAAAGCGCAGGCTGTACGGCACGGAACTCGCCGAAATTTGGAATGAACAGGTGGTGAGCCGGCGCTTTAGTCTGCTCGAGCCAACCGGTCAGACCACGATCATAGTCCAGAACCGCCTGATCAGGATCATCAAACAGATCTTCGCCGTGGTAGAGGTTCAAATACCCCAGCGCGTGTCCAACACGGACCACGTCGATCATCTCCGTATCGCCTTCTGGCCCGTCTGGGAAATGCTTCCGCAAATCGCCCAGTTTCATTGGACCCGCTGCCAAAGCATTCAGTACTGGATCAAACTTAGCGGGGTTCAAACGCAGGTTTTCGTTCAGACGGAACTTGAGCTGCATTTTCACGTTTTCACGCTTTGGGCGCAGCATGATCTTGGCATCAGCCCAAAACGCCACGATGTCCGCATGTGACTGCTTCTCGCGGTTCTTGATGTAGAGATCAGTCCGGTGAGAGCGGTTGACGGAGAAATCGTAGAGCGTCTCGCTGATGATCCGGTTTGGGTAGCGGTTCAACCGCTCCACCATGGACCGGGGAACGGCCTGGGCCTTCGCGTTGTTCAGATGGGCAGCATCGCCACACATCCGATATTCACGCCCAAGGAACTCCGGCATGATCTGATGGGCGTAAAAGCTATCCCACTCGATGTTCATGAACTCCTGGAACACTTTGCGCGCCCCAGCCTTGGACGATCGCTTATGACGGTCGGCAATCAGCATCTGCGAGAAATATCCCGCTTCTTCCCCGACCAGCTCATGCATCAGATGCAGGGCGCTGCGGGTCTGTTCAATAGGTTGCTTGCCTTGCGTGGTCGCGAACAGTTTGAGGAACTCACGGAACGGCTCGAACTGGGAGTTGAACACACCACAATTGTAAGAGAAAAGCGCGAGACCACCGTCTTTGACGTTCTCAAAGGTATCCCAGACACTCGGGCGGTCTTCCTCAACCATCTGACCATAGGTATCAATGCTCATGGCCACGTCCCAAGGACCGTTGTTGGCCGCATTGAAGCTTGCAATCGAACCATGATGAACCGACACATTGGTGTGGCCAAAGCTCTCCTTCAGCGATTCAGCCGACTGAGAGAGTTCGGGGTTATGGTCGACCGTGTGAAAGTGAGCGTTCGGGTAGGAAAAGGCCAAAGAATTTGCCAAAAAACCCGGCCCGCCACCCAGATCAGCGACCTGCAAACCAGACCCTTTTTGAGGATACAGCAGTCGCTCATCGGGAATGAAGCCACCCAACAGCGCAACAAGAGCAAGGTTTCTCAGAGACGCTGCTGGCTTGACTGAAAAATCGTAGTCATTGTGCGTCAGCGGCGTGAGTTGAAATTCCGATGTGTCGTTCAAAAGCCTAGCTTTCTCTGGTTCATGTTCAGCCTGAAGGGGGTTTGCAAGCTCGTTTGGCCCTAGCCCTGCAGGTTTTCGACGATAATGGCAATCCCCTGACCGCCACCGATGCACATTGTCAGCAATCCATAGCGCCCACCCGTGCGCTTAAGCTCATAAAGTGCCTTTGTCGCAAGAATGGCACCGGTAGCGCCAACCGGATGGCCCAGCGCAATCGCACCGCCATTTGGGTTCACTTTGGCAGGGTCGAGGTCCAATTCGCGGCTAACGTAGCACGCTTGCGCCGCAAAGGCCTCGTTGCTTTCGACCACGTCCATGTCTGAAGCTTTTAGCCCCGCCTTAGCCAAAGCAACCTTGACCGCCGGAACCGGGCCTACGCCCATTTCGTCAGGCTCTACACCTGCATGACCATAGGCGACAATTCGGGCCAGTGGCGTGCCGCCAAGCTTGGCAACCGAACTCTCAGCGGCCAGTGTCAATACTGCGGCACCATCGTTAATGCCCGAAGCATTGCCAGCGGTGACTGAGCCATCAGCCTTGAAGATTGTCTTCATGGCGGCAAGTTTCTCCACTGTCACTTGGCGTGGATGCTCATCCGTATCGAAATCAACGGTCTCCCGCCGAGATTTTACCGGAACCGGAACAATCTGATCCTTGAAATACCCCGCCTCGATCGCTGCAGCAGCCCGGCGCTGGCTTTCCACAGCAAAGGCATCCTGGGTTTCCCGGTCGATGCCGTAGCGGCTGGCGATGTTTTCTGCCGTGATGCCCATCAGACCATGACCAAAGGGATCATAGAGCGCCCCTTGCATCATATCGATGACGTTACTTTCCCCCATCCGAGCACCAAACCGCATGCGCGGCAGCATATAGCCGCCGTTGGACATGCTCTCCGCCCCACCAGCAACAGCCGCTTCGCAGTCGCCCAACATCACGGTCTGAGCGGCTGAAACAATGGCCTGCAATCCCGAACCGCACAAGCGGTTAACCGTGAGCGCTGGCGCATGCTTGGAGACACCTGCATTCACGGAAATCACGCGACTGATGTACATGTCCCGCGCTTCGCCGTGGATGACATTTCCGATTACGGTGTGACCGAAGGCCGACACATCCATCCCGGAACGCTCAATAGCGGACTGCGCAGCGATGGTACCCAGATCGATTGCCGAAACGTCCTTCAGCGAACCACCAAAACTGCCGATGGCAGTCCGCGCAGCGCTGGTGATAACAACGGATTCAACCATAGTGCTTCTGAACCTCGATCTGTTGTGACGTACTGTTTGAGAAAATAGGTGGCCGCAGGCTTACCCGCTTTAACCTTGCGCCTCAACGGACAAGAACTGGCCGTTGTCCTGCATCCAGAACAATTCCGCATCTGCAATCGAGAACCAGGCACCGTGGAGCGTCAAACGGCCTTCTTTCATTGCTTCCTGAACAAATGGGAACGCCTTTACCCGCTCAATCGACCGACGCACGTTCTTGTGCTCCAAGCACAACTGCAAGCCGTCCTGATCCATTTGCGGATTTTCTTCAACAGCATTCTTGCCGTCTTCGTCCATCAGACCAACCCACTGATCGATGTAGTACCGGCCACTGCCTTCGGTTGGCGTGGCGTCGGGGTTTTGGGCACTTCCAAGCGCCGCTGCCACACCACCACATTTGGCATGTCCCATCACAACAATCCGCGAAACCCGAAGATGGCCAACGGCAAATTCCAAAGCTGCGGCTGTTCCGGCGAGATGAGAGTTTGGGGCATCAGCGTAAGCCGAATGCGGGGGTACAATGTTCGCTACGTTGCGAATCACAAATAGCTCACCAGGTGCAGCGCCAAAGATTGTCGCAGGGTCAACGCGGCTATCGGCACAAGAAATAACCAAAGTATGTGGCGACTGACCTTTTCCGAGCTGCTCATAGAGCTTTTGTTGCTCTTCAATGCGATTGGATACGAAACGGCTGTAACCATCTGCCAATTCCTGGGGCATAGTCGTGCTACACATAAGTGAACTCCTCGTCGGTGTTATCTGGTGGGGACAGTCGCGCTTGTCGCAGGGCGCAAGATAAGCATGGAGGACTAAATGAGCTACGACGGTAAATCAGTTCTGATCACCGGTGCAGGCAGTGGTTTCGGCAGAAGACTGGCAGAAACCCTGAGCGGGATGGGAGCGCGGCTTGTTTTAGGGGATATTAACGAAGCCGGCATGGAAGAAACCAAGGCGCTCTGTGTGGGGGATACCGTGCTGCTGCGAACCGATGTCAGCGTGGAAGCGGACTGTCAGGCGCTGGTTGACGCTGGGGTCGAGGCCTTTGGCGGGATAGATGTCGCCTACAACAACGCGGGCATGGGCGGCCATGCGCCGAAGCCGCTGCATGAAATCACCGCTGATGAGTTCGACATCACGCTCAAGGTCAATACATACGGCGTGTTCTACTGCATGAAAGCCCAGTTGCCGGTCATGCTCCGCGCCGGTAAAGGCGCGATTTTGAACACCTCTTCTGCCGCTGGCGTCCTTGGTGCACCGTTCATGTCGGCCTATGGCGGTGCCAAACACGCGGTCTCCGGCATCACCAAAGCAGCAGCCGATGAATACGCCCGGCGTGGCATCCGTATCAATGCGATCTGCCCTTCCTTCGCTGACACCCCGATTATGGATGGTGTCATCAGCCACTTTGGCCTGCCCAAGGAAGACGCCTACTCGAAAATTTCTTCCCGCGTCCCCATGCGTCGGGTTGGTACAGTGGACGAGATCGTCCAGGCAATGATTTGGGCCTGCTCAGACGAAAACAGCTTTATGACGGGCCAGACCCTGTCAATTGATGGTGGATTAACCGCCGTCTGATGCTGCATTTCAGTCTCGTACTATGGTATGGGGCTGTATGCTTTCAGACCTCTTGAAACGCTTTTTTCTGGCGACACTGTTCTGCGGCTTGGCTGTGCCTGCCGCGGGGCAGAAACCTGACGTTCTGGTGTGCCAGGACTGGCGGCAGTTTCGGGATGCTGACTTTGTCAAACACCGAACCACGCTGGAAAGCCTCAATCCATGCGTGAGCTACGAACCATTTCTTGCCGGTGGTATCGAGTGGCGGGTTGTTCGCATGCAACGAGGGCCGAAAATTCCCCGCAATGCACCGCTGATTGTTGTCCTTCACGACAATGAGGACGCGGCTCTGGTCGGCGCGCTCAGTCTGCTGGCGATCAGGGATGTTCAAGTCATCATGCTGGATACAGATGAAAGCCGCGATTGGGGCGGCGTGGACCCAAACCGGTTGTTCGTCAGTACGGGTTCAATCATCAACGCCTGCCCCTACCCGCTTCAGCTCGATGCGGCCTTTGCCCAAGGAATCCTCCGCGACTGGACCGGTGTTCATCCCGTTATCTCACTACACAGCAACGCACCGGGCATCTACGGCGATGGTGAGGGCGGTCAGGGGTCTATTTCCATGCTGCGGCCTGCGCCTCATCAACTGGCGCTTCCCGGTCGGCTAGACCCCGGTCATCCGCGGCTGTCAGACCCCGACAACATGATTTTCATCACCGGCCCAGCGCCAGCCCCAAGCCCCATTCAGCATGAGCTGGTCCGTCGTCTCCGCGCAATCGGATTGAATGTACTCTTCAGTCAAGTCACCCCCATGACTCAAGACTGCTCGCTCTCAGATTTCTTGACCCTTCGTGGGCAGTCAGACCTATACTTCAACGTGGAAGTGGAAGAAGGCGATGATATCAGCGCCGTCACTTTGGTCCGGAGGCTTCTATTCGCACTGGAAAACGGTCAATCACCGAGGCTGCGCCTATGACACTGAGAAAACTTTACTCAGGACTTGGATTGTTGATCTTGGTGCTCCTGTCGCCGTTACCGGCCGGCGCGCAAAGCGACTACGGCCAACTCGCTGACCGTCACGGTCTCCAACAGACCTTTCCCGACGGTTCCGCGCAACCTGTGACCATGCCCGGGGGCATTACCATACCAACGGCGAGCATAGACATCAGTCAGTCCCTGTTGCTGCTTCTTGGCGCTGTAATCGTTGGTGTTTTCGGTTTCTACATCGTACGCAACGCCCTAGCCTATCGCCGCTTGAACCGGGGTTTTAACGCGCAAGGTGACGACGGCGAACCGGTAGAGGTTTGGGGAACGGTTCCAGAGGACAATTGGGATGCCCTGCTCGGTCGTTTACGACTGAGTGCAGACTTAAACGTAGCTCTGCACGAGATGCTGTTAGCGGCCATTGGGTTTTGTCAGCAGGAACTTGCCATCCACATCCCTCGCGCCCGTACCCCAAGGGAAATTCAGCAAGGCCTGCCCACTGATTTTCAGGGCGCAGAAGCCTTTGAAACGCTGGTTCAGGGTGCCGAGTTGGCATGGTTTGGGGCCAAGCCCGTTGATCGCCCCATGTTTCAACAGGGCTTGGACGCGTTGGAGCGGATCATCCGCCTAAGATGACTTAGGCCAGCTTGTCCGCCCAAGCCTGCGCCAGCGCCAGCAGCGCTGCGTCTGAACCCTTCGCGCCCATCACCGTTATACCCCGTGGAACGCCATCCGTATTCGGCACGGGAATCTGTATCTGTGGCACACCGAGAAGTGGGGAAATAGCTGTAAGTCCCAACAGCTGCTTCCGCGTCACTTCGCGACTGTCCAGAGCGGCTGGATCATCCATTTCCGAGAATTTTGCAGCGGCTGCAGGCGCGGTCGGCAGGATGACAAACCCGCCCCGGTCAAGCACGTTCGTCAAGGGCCGATAGGCCGCTTCTGCACGCTGACGCGCCGGTGCTTCCTGCTCGGCCTTGCGTGTCGCAGCGAGCTTGAAGCGGGAGAGAATATCTGGCGCGAGGCGTGGCTGTTCTGCTTCGATCCAAGCGCCGTGTTCAGCCCAAGCATGGATACCTTGAACCACACCAAAGCTCTCGTACCCGGCTTCAAACAACCCGGCGACGTCCTCAATCTTACACGTCGTAAAGGAACCCAATCGCTCCGCGACCAAAGCCGGAAGTTCCTGCATCCTCGGTTCCAACGGTTCAAACAGGTCGCTAGCGATCAGAATTTCACCCATCGGCAGCCCCGGCACAGGCGTTTCCTCACCGAACAGCACCGCCATGCCCTTGGCCAGTGTTTCAGCGTCCCGCGTCATCAAACCCACCGTATCCAACGGTGCGCTGAGATCCATGCAGCCCTCTGCGCTGATCCGTCCGTGGGTTGGCCGCAAGCCAAACAGGTTGTTGTAAAGTGCCGGGATGCGAACTGAGCCCCCCGTATCCGTACCCAAGCCCAGATCCGCGAGACCACCGGCCACAGCCGCAGCCGATCCACTGGACGAACCACCCGGCACGCGGTCCGGGGTTACCGGGTTACGCGGCGTTCCATAGTCGATATTCTGACCCACAAGGGAGGCCGCAAGTTGCTCGGTAATGGTTTTGCCAACCATCGTCGCTCCAGCATCCAACAAGGCCTGTACCGCCCATGCTGTGCGCTCAGCCGGAAAACCGGCTTTAGGCCAATCCAGAACGCCGCAAGCGGTCGGAAGCCCTTGGACATCAAACAGGTCTTTGACAGCCAGCCTCAACCCTTTCAGCGGTCCTTCTGTTGCGCCCTCTCGGGTCTCGTGCAGGACAAAAGGGTCATCAACGATTTTGTAAGACTGACTCACGGCTCTGGCTCCCTGGGTGTCTGGCTACTGATCGCGCTTCCATACTGGTTTGCGCTTCTCCATAAACGCGGCCATGCCCTCTTTCTGGTCAAAGGTCGAAAACAGGCCTGAGAACACACGCCGTTCCGCGCCAATTCCTTCGGTAAGTCCGGTTTCAAAGGAACGGTTCACTGCATCTTTGCATGCAATGGACGCCACTTTGGAGTGGCCCGCAATCTTCGATGCGGCCTTCATCACTTCTTCGTCGAGCGCCTCTGGCTCAACAACCCGCGCGACCAGCCCGGATCGCTCTGCTTCTTCTGCGCCCATGAAGCGGCCTGTGAGACACATATCCATAGCCTTGGCCTTGCCAACGGCCTTGGTCAGTCTTTGCGTGCCCCCTGCGCCCGGGATGACACCCAAAGTGATTTCAGGCTGACCAAACTGCGCGGTGGTCGATGCGATGATGACATCGCACATCATGGCCAGCTCACACCCTCCACCCAGCGCATAGCCAGAGACCGATGCAATCATCGGCGTGCGGGTGTGGCCAATCTTGTCCCACTGGCCAAAAGGGTTAATGCCGTACATGTGCTCAAAGGTTTTGTCGGACATCTCGCGAATGTCTGCTCCAGCAGCAAAAGCCTTTTCCGAGCCTTTGATGACGATACAGCCAACGCCTGCGTCCTCATCTGCCTCCTGACAGACTGCAAGCACTTCCAGCATCAGCGGCATGTTCAAGGCGTTCAGCGCCTTGGGCCGGTTCAGCTGAATGATTTTTACCCGGCCTTCCTGGCTAACGAGGATATTTTCATACTCGGACATGATTGATTTCCTTTGCTGTGGCCAAGTCCCCTGCAGGAAAAGAGAGTAGCGGCATCAGCTGTCCAGCTGAATGCCCTCTTTGGCCTTGTGTTCGATATAGCGCGAAACAACCCGTTCAGCCTTTTCGCGGTCAAGCGGATACTGGTGCCCCCCAAAAACTTGCTCGAAATCCTGCGCCATCAAGCGCTGATGCGAACGCAGCACGTCTTCTTTGTTGGAGTGGTGCAGGACATCGACAATGTAGCCGTTGATGAGAACGTCGCCGGTAAACATCCATTTCCGTGCGTGGTCGACAAAAGTCAGGCTATCCGGCGAATGGCCCGGCGTTTCCATCACCTCCAGAACCACATCGCCAAGATCAATTCGGTCACCATCGCCCACCAGATCGGTCAGGTCGCTGGGGGCAAAATTTTCGCCATAAGTCTGATCATCAAACCCAAGATACTCATAACCCTCGTCGATCAGTTTAAGCTGGGGCGTCCAAGGCTGAGCATTGGTGTTTTTCGCGTTCGGCGCACGGATGATTTCCAGCGCTTCTGCATGGCCAAAGCGGCGGTCCTTGAACCGGGCATGCTGGTTGATGTGATCGCAATGCGCGTGCGTGATTGCATGCCAAAGTGGCTTTTCCTGATCAGGAAACAGCAACTCCATTGGCCAATCCACAACGCCCCATCCGGCATCAATAACGAGATCTGCATCCTTGCCCTCGATCACCCAGACATTGGCGCGGATGGAGTAGCGGATCATTTTTTCGCTTAGCAGCCAAAGGCCGGGTTCGACCTGCTCCAGCTGGAACAGTTCATTCTCAAAAGGACGCATGCTTACTCTGTTTCAACTATGGACAGCGTACCAAGGACTACAGGCCCGATAGGCGAGCCTGAAACGTGCTTGGTAATCAGCCTTCCCCGGACTCACCGGAAGCGACTTCGGGCTGGGCCTCGAAGCCACTGGATGGCAGGTCGACCTTGACGTAATCCAGATCAGACCCGTCCTCGACAACCAGCAGAACCTTGAGCCCACCGGTGAGCCGCATGTTGCCTTCCACGTTACGAAGAGGCTCGCCATGCCGCTCCGCCCAGTCAAACAAAGGCACCTGCCCGCGATGCTGGGCAAGCAGCTCCTCAAACAAAGCCTTAGCATTTGTCGGGTGCAGCCGCACACAACCACCACTGTTCCGCGTGCCAAGGTTCTTGATCAACTTCTCCGAAGCCGCATGAACCGCCCAACCCGTTGGTTCGCCGTCTTCCAGATAACGCCAGAACATAGCAAAGGGCATGGGGGCATCGTCCCATGTTGTGGTGGTGTAGTCGCGGTAGAACCGCTTTTGGTCCAGCTGATAGACACCCGTGGGCGTCGTGGTGAAGTACTTCTCTTCCAGCTCACGGCCTGTCGAAACATCCCAGACATCAGACGCTGTCCAGCCACAGCCCCCGCACCCGGGGCGGTCAGGGCGCATGACCATCATGGTTTGCGCGTGCTCGCCTTTGGCGTCCTTATTGACGATCAACACCATGTTGAAATACCGCAGTATTTCACCATCGAGTGAAGCCAGCCGAGACCCATCCTTCGGGACAATCTGCTGACCATCCACAAAGAACCCGGGCTTAGCGCCCGGTGCGTTCGCATCCTCGAGCCCGGGTTGCGACGCACCGCAAGCGGCAACCACCAGAACCAGACAGCACGCTATAAACGCACGAAGGGATTTGCTGACAAAACCCAAAAGCAGAAAAGGCAGCACCAAGCTTCCTCCACAATCTTACAGACAAAGGTCTATAGCGTTTTAGCGCTCAAAACCGCTCTAGGCGATCTGAATAACTTTCTTTCCGAAATTCGCGCCTTTCAGAACATCTATCAGCGATTGTGGAGCCGATTCAATGCCTTGGCTGATGTCCTCTCTCACATTTATGCGACCATCTTGGATCATAGGGATAAATTCGTTCACAAACTGTGAATATTGTTCCTGAAAGTCCCACACAATAAAGCCGCGAACGGTAATGCGCTTGGTCAGAATGTCCCGGAAAATCTGTGGTCCCCAGTCGACGCCTGTAGGCACCTCCGTAGCATTGTAGAAGTGGATGACCCCACAAACCGGCACGCGGGAGAATGGGTTCATCAGCGGCCATACAGCTTGGAATACGGGTCCACCGACGTTTTCCCAGTAAATATCGATGCCATTGGGCACAGCTTCCTTGAGCTTGGCCTTCAGGTCCGGATCGTTGCGATCCAAACAAGCATCAAAGCCCAGCTCGTCGACGGCAAAAGCACACTTTTCCGCTCCGCCAGCAATCCCGACAACGCGCAGACCTTTGGCCTTGGCGATTTGGCCCACCATGGTCCCAACCGGCCCGGTGGCGGCTGCAACCACCAGCGTTTCGCCTTCAACAGGCTTGCCAATGTTGTGCAGTCCCGCCCACGCCGTCATGCCCGGCATTCCCATCATTCCGACATATGCCGAAAGCGGAACGACGCTATCGTCGACGATCTGCGTACCTTTGGCCGTTGCTTTCCAGTGCGTAGACCATCCACCGGCATAGAAAACGTGACTGCCCACAGGCACGTCAGGCGTCTTGGACTCAATGACCCGTCCAACTGTGCCGCCTTCCATCCGACCGCCAATAGGAACTGGCGCTGCGTAGGATTTTGCATCATTCATCCGACCACGCATGTAGGGGTCAATTGATAGCCAAAGCGTCTCTGCGACGTATTCGCCCTCCCCCGCGGTTGGCACAGCTTCTTCAACCAATTCCCAGTTATCTTGCGTTGGTGCGCCAACAGGACGGCTTTTCAGAACCCATGTTTTCATGGTCGACATGATACTTTTCCTCCACTTGATGTTTTGTGATCTTCCCTTTGGCACACAGAAGACCCTATATGAGACTCATGCAAGACCCCTTTGGCCGTACCGTCGACTACTTACGCGTTTCAGTGACAGATCGCTGCGATTTTCGCTGCGTGTACTGCATGTCCGAGGACATGACCTTTCTACCAAAGAAAGATTTGCTAACGCTTGAGGAAATGGACCGCCTCTGCACCGTGTTTGTGAACAAGGGTGTTCGCAAACTCCGGCTGACCGGTGGCGAGCCTTTGGTGCGCAAAAACGTCATGTGGCTGTTCGAGCGTTTAGGGCGGCATTTGAAGTCCGGTGATCTCGATGAGCTGACCCTGACCACCAACGGATCGCAGCTCAGCCGCTTTGCCGATGACCTTGCGCGCGCCGGTGTGCGCCGGGTCAACGTATCCCTGGACACCCTGAAACCCGATCTGTTCGCCGAAATCACCCGCTGGGGCCGATTGCAGCAGGTTATGGAAGGCCTCAAGGCCGCAAAGGAAGCGGGCCTTCGTATCAAGATCAATACCGTTGCGCTGAAAGGCGTGAACGATGATGAACTGGAAACGCTGGTCGCCTGGTGCGCGGATGAGGGTTTTGACCTCACTTTCATCGAAGTTATGCCCATGGGCGCCATCATGGATGATACGGGCTCCGATGACAGTGGCCGCGAAGGCCAGTTCATGTCACTTGAGGACGTGAGAACACGGCTCAGTAACCGATGGACATTGGCAGAAACGTCTTACCGCTCCGCCGGTCCAGCGCGCTACTTCATGGTTGGCGAAACCGGGCAGCGACTGGGGTTCATCACGCCTCTGAGCCACAATTTTTGCGAGCTGTGCAACCGCGTCCGACTGACATGTACTGGCATGCTTTACATGTGTCTTGGACAAGATGATTCCATGGACCTGCGCAACGTTCTGAGGTCGTCCGAGAGCGATGAAACCCTCTCAAACGCTATTGATAAGGCCATCCTGAAAAAGCCCAAAGGGCACGACTTCATGGTTGGTCGCGACGCCGGTGCGGCAGTGTCGAGACACATGAGCGTCACGGGCGGTTAGTCAGTTTAGCTGGGCAAAAAGTAGTTGCGCGCAAAGGTCAAAAGGGTCTCGTAGAATTCCTTGTATCTGGGATCCACGATGAATTCCTTTCGCACGTTCAAGTAAACAAAATGTCTCACGTCAGGGAGCCAATCGATAAGCGTAAACTCCTCCGAGAGCTCCGAGGAAAAAACCAGCCCAAACCCAACTCCACTTCTCACCAAAACATCCGAATGGAGAAAGGTCGACGTGCGAATGACAGACCCACTACGCTTTGCAAGATCTAGAGTACTCTGCAAGGTTTCGGGTTTGCGTAGACAAGCATCGCACAAAATGAGCCTGTGATCCTCTAGATCACCCACCTCTGGCACCCCATTTCTTAGGGCGTATTCTTTGGAATAGGCATATTTATAGGTACGATATCCAATAGGAATTGCTTCCAACGATCTATTATTTATCGCATGTCCAGAAATAAAAATATCTGTGGTTTGTGTTTTTGAATATTCAAATTCATTATCAATAATTATTGAAAAGTTTATATGCTTAAATTTTGAGTCATACTCCTGTAAAAATGCTCTAAACAGAAAATTGAACGCTCCCGGCATCGTACGAATACTAACGTTGCTAAATGATGGGTTTTTTTCAAAGGCAGAGCAATTGTTCAAAACTTGGTTCGCTGCTTCAATGGCGTGAATAACTTCGCTTCCAAACTGAGTGAGCTTGAAATCAGCGACCTCGCCTTCATACAAACTTGCATTCAGATGGCCTTCCAGACGATCCAACCTTCTCTTCAGTGTAGCGACGGACACACCCATTGTTGCCGCCGCTACTCGCGCATGGCCTGTGTGAACAAGCGACAAGAAAGCACGGTAAAGGTCCCAATCAACGCCGCTAATCGGGATGTTCTGCCGTCGACTTTCTAGGTCTGCCTCCAAGTCAACAGACATAGGATCCACTACAGCGTTTTTCTGTTCACTGGTCATGACTTACCCATTCTGGATTTGGACGGAAGAAGGTTTTTGCGAACTCAATCAACTTATCCGTAATCACCTTGCCTCTTGGATCTTTATAAAAAGCCTTGGTGTAAGACAGATAGACGGGCAGTGCAGAGACCGGAAGATCGGGGCATCGTACGTAATGGCCTGGCGCGGACCATTGGGTAATGATCGTAAAATGATGCCCGAGCTTTGCCAGAACATGACATGCGGCAGTAGAGTCCGTTTCAATGCTACTGGCACATTTCACTAAAACATTTCCCAGTCCATCCCACAGACTGCGTATCAACCGATAATCCGTGACAAGCGCCAGGTGATGTTGCTCAAGGTTGTTTTGGTCCGGCACTCCAAACGCCGCCATGTAGGATGGAGTTGCGCCAAAACCAACCTGATGCTGACCAACCAACACGCTCTCCGCATGCGGAGATTCGCTGCTGTAATGCGCGAGCGTGATGTCGTTCGTGAATCGTTGGGAAATCTCAGGCATCGGGCCTGACGTTGCTTTGATGGCATAAGTTCCGGAAACTTCCGAAATCTGTTGAATGAAGGGAACAAAGAACATCTCGAACAGGACATCCATCATCCAAATGCTTGTCGGTAGCCGATCGACCTGCTGAGGGCGCACGAGTTCAGGTTTGATCTGTCCTAGAGCTTCGTCCATGTGATGGAGTGATAATGACAACCACTGGCCGCGTTCTGTTATGGTAAAATCTTCGGCGTAAACATAGAAAAACTTTTAGACCGCAACGGCCTCCAGCCTC
>JBMTIF010000005.1:0-16148 GCA_049437045.1 Alphaproteobacteria bacterium
CCGTCGCCCAGGGCAGCGAACTCGCCGTGCGCAGGTCGGGCTTGAGGATCATATCGGCATCAGACCACAGCTCGCGGTGCGGGCTGTCAGCATAAGAGCCGGTGATGGTGGCAAAAAAGACCGAAGTCGGAAGCCGCGTCTGCACGCCCTTGAACCACTTGGCTGCGGGCATGACCTTGCCGCGTGCAATCCCGGCGAAATCCGGGGTGTGACATTCGACTTCTTCAACGCCCTTTTCTTTCGCCCAGGTCCGGAGTTCAGACATCCGGCCCGAGACCAGATCAGGCGACTCTTCGAGGGTGATTTCCGGTTCCAGCAATTGGGGAAGCTCGTTCATGACTCATCTCCCTGCTATCGCTCAAACCATCTGGTCGGCGACGGCTGCCGCCGTTAGGTCCAGCGCTTTCCATGCGCGCTCGACCAGCATATCGATCTCGTCATCCCGAATGATCAGCGGCGGGCTGCAGACCATGCTGTCGCGTACGGCGCGCATTACCAGGTTGTTGGCAAAGCAGTTATCGCGACAGATACCGCCGACAGTACCAACATTGTCGAAACGACGCCGTGAACCGCTCTTGGCATCGGGGACCAGTTCCAGCTTGCCCAGCAAGCCAATGGTGACCGCTTCACCAACCAGGGGATGGTCGCCAAGCGCTGCAAACTTCTCGGCAAAGACGCCAGCCGTGTGGCTGCCCACGCGATCAACGATGCCTTCACGCTCCATGATGTCGAGGTTGGCGATTGCCGCTGCGGCACTGGCTGGGTGACCGGAATAGGTGTAGCCGTGCGCGAACTCGCCCATTTTGGAAACGCCGTCATAGACTTCATCGGTCAGTCCGACCCCGCCGATGGGCAGATAACCGCTGCTCAGCCCCTTGGCCATGGCCATCATATCCGGGCGAATGTTGAGGTAGTGCGAACCGAACCACGTACCGAGACGACCAAACCCGCAAATAACTTCATCAGCAACCAACAAAATATCCCGCTCGTCACAGATCCGCTGGATTTCCGGCCAGTAAGTCTCTGGCGGGATGATGACGCCGCCTGCGCCCTGAATCGGCTCTGCAATGAAGGCCGCCACGCGGTCTTCGCCCAGTTCATCAATGGCCTGTTCCAGTTCCCGCGCCCGCATCAGGCCAAACTCGGCCGGGTCCATGTCACCGCCCTCATCAAACCAGTAGGGCTGGCCAATGTGATGAATGTCCGGGATCGGCAAGCCGCCTTGCGCGTGCATGAAGGCCATCCCACCCAGCGACGCCGAAGCCATCGAGGAGCCGTGATAGGCGTTGTGCCGGGAAATAATGATGCTCTTGCCCGGCTTGCCCCGCCCCGCCCAGTAGGTCCGTGCCAGACGGATGACCGTGTCGTTGCTGTCTGACCCGGAAGTTCCGAACATGAACTTGTTGATGCCATCCGGGGTCAAGCTGCGCAGCTTTTCGGACAGGACAATCACCGGCGGGTGCGTGGTTTTGAAGAACGTGTTGTAGTAGGGCAGCTGTGACATCTGCCGTGCGACTGCTTCGCCAATCTCGTTGCGACCATAACCGATGTTCACGCACCAGAGGCCCGCCATCCCGTCGAGGATCTGGTTGCCTTCACTGTCGCCGATGAATACCCCGCTAGCCGACGTAATTACCCGCAGGTCATCCGTGCCTATGTGGTCGTGATCGGTAAACGGGTGCATGTGGCTGTTGAGGTCAGCCTCGCGCATCACGTCAGTTGTCGGCAAATTTCCCAGAGAAAGCATAAAAGCAGTCCATCGCTGTTAAAGACGCAACACACTAGGCGTACTTTTAGAGAATTGGGAAGGGCTTGTTAGGATACTTGCAGACAAAATCGACACTTTTTCGGATTTGAACCCATTGCAAGTGCACAGAAAGACAAATTGGCCCCTTGAAAAGCTCTTGGTAAAAGAGTCAGCTACAGAATAGCAGAATTATTTGTAAGAAAGGGTCCAACATGGCACTCGTCGCAGTTGATTACACCAGCCCAACCGCCAAACAGGACTTCGTGCGCTCGCTTCGCGAAACCGGATTTGGCGTGCTGAAGAATCACCCGCTGCAGCAAAGTCAGGTTCAGGGCATCTATGACCAGTGGCGGGGCTTCTTCGGTGAAACCCGCAAAAATGATTTCACCGTGCCGCACAATGGCACCGGCGGCTTCTACCCCCAATCCATGTCTGAGACTGCCAAGGGCAACACGATCAAGGACATCAAGGAGTTTTTCCACTTCTACCCCGGTGACGTATGCCCGGAAGACCTCCGCCCCGAGGCTCAAGCCTACCACGACAGCGCCATGTCTCTGGCCAGCGAGCTGCTGCAGTGGATTGAAGACGAGTCCCCGGCAGAAGTATCGGCGCTGTACTCGCAGCCGCTGTCCGATATGATCGAAAACAGTCCAAAGCACCTGCTGCGCATCCTGCACTACCCGCCGCTGACCGGTGATGAAGAACCCGCTGCCATCCGTGCAGCAGCGCATGAGGACATCAACCTGATCACCATTCTACCCGCAGCCAACGAGCCGGGCCTGCAGGTTCTGGCCAAGGATGGTACATGGCTGGAAGTGCCCTGTGATTTTGGCAACCTGATCGTCAACACCGGTGACATGCTGCAGGAAGCATCGGGCGGCTATTTCCCGTCGACCACCCACCGCGTGGTCAACCCAGAAGGGTCCGACAAAACCGTTGGCCGGATCAGCATTCCACTGTTCTGCCACCCGAACCCAGACGTGGTCTTGTCTGATCGATACACGGCGGATTCTTACCTGCAAGAGCGCCTGCGGGAACTTCGCGGCGAAGGCTAAGCCGGGCCGGATTACACCCGATAAAGGGGAGGCAGGCGCAAAAGCCTCCTCCCTTTTTTTTGGCTTTGTTTTGTGAAGTCTGACGCTCGCACCTGGCTCGGCACGCAAAGCTTTGACTGAGAGTTTTGAGCGACTTTGTCGCAATCAAAACACCAAAAAGCTCGGTATTAACCATTTGTGAACAACTATTTTGCAGTTTTGCCTAAATTTTAATTGGAATTGTATGCAGCACAATTGTAGATTACGCGTAGAGTCTCGCAACCTAAGAGAATTCTTTTCTGGAGAGTGTTGCGGCAGTCAACTTGACGGAGTTCTATCGTGTTCGATCTGCAGAAAACCCTTAAGCGCTCCGCCGGGCTGTTTCTGATCTGCCTGGCCTGTGCAGTATCAACCCCGGCTTTTTCCCAAACCAATCTGGCAGCTCAGAACGATGATCTTCCAGAAGCCATGCTCGTCATGGACTTTTCAGGCTCCATGTGGGGCGCAGTCAATGGTGAAGCGAAGTTTGAAGTTCTGAACACCATCGTCGATCGCAACTTTGACGAATGGAGTAATTCTCTGGATTTGGGCGTTCTGGCCTATGGGCACCGGCGCAAGGGTGATTGTCGCGATATCGAGCTGGCCTTTCGCCCCGGCGAAGCGCGGTCCAGCACGATGCGGAACTGGGTTACCCGCCAGCGTCCAGTCGGCAAGACACCGCTGGGCAACTCTCTGATCACTGCCGCGAGTTACTTCAACAACAAAGGACAGGAAGCTAACCTGATCGTTCTGTCGGACGGGATCGAAAGCTGTGGTGTAGACCCCTGTCGCACCATCCGGGATCTGCAGGCGCAGGGCGCGAAGATGACCGCCCACGTCATTGGTTTCGACCTCGACGCCCGTGACGCCAACGAAATCCGCTGTATCGCTGACTTGACCGGAGGCACCTACGTTGATGCCAGTCGCGCTGACCAGCTGATTGACGGGTTCAGGAGGGCTGTTGAGACCATTGCCGTCAAGGATGACAGCGCCGAACGCGCGCTGCGCGATACGCTTGGCAAGTCGCTCGATGCCCTGCGCGACACTGCCGAACAACTCGACGCCGCCAACAGACGGGCTGAGGATGCCATCACCAATCTCGCTGACGCGCAAAACGAAATCGGACGTCTGAGCGCCCTTCTTGAAGACCGGGACGCAACGATTGAAGCACTGGAAGCCGGGCTTGCAGACTGTGAAGACGAACTCGCTCGCCTCGCTGCCCTGCTCGAAGACGCCAGAGACACAATCGATACACAGAACGACGCGCTGCGGGTTGCTGCTGAGCAAAACCGGCAGCTTAACGACGATCTGGTCCAGGCGCGGTCAGACATCGTGGAACTCGAAAATCTGGCAGAGCAACAGAGCCGTGAGATTTCGCTGCTCGAAGACACCCTTGGTGAGCGTGAAAACACGATTTCCCTGCTGGAAGAAGACCTCGCCAGCCGTGACGCCACCATCGCAGACCAAGCCGATCAGATCGAAGACCTTAATCGAGACCTGAACGACGCCAACGAGGATATCGCAGCGTTGGAAGCGGCCAACGCAGAACTCAAGGCCATGCTGGAAGAAGCACTGCGGAACCGACAGCTGACCGTCAGCAGCCTCGACTTCGGTGCCTTCACTGGTACCACTGAGCCGGTAGACATCGCTGCGCTGGTGGCTGAGCGGGATTCCTACCTCTCCGCCCTGCAGACCCTGCGCCAGAACCTTGGCTTTGTGTTGGACCCTCTCAGTCAGGCTCAGTCCATCGCCAACGCCATTCCCGAAGAAGCCAACCCAGTTGCCGTCCCCAATGAACTGAACGAGGTCATTGCCTTGCTCGCGCCGGGTGTGGAGGGCGAACTTCCCGATTTGAAATGGTCTCTGGCGGGTAAGTCAGACGAAGCTTTGGGCATTCGTGACTTCGGCGCTGGCGCGCGGATCCCCCTGCCCAGCTTCCTTGGCATGTACGAAATCGCGGTGCAGTTGCCGGGCTACGAGACCAGCTTGATGATCGACAACGACCCGGGCAACCCCATGAGCCGCCGCGCAGACCTTAATATCGGTCGTCTATCCCTATCGATGCCCGGCAGCGCTGCCGGCATATTCTTCACCACGGTGACGAACAGCGAGGGTCAGATCATAGCCAAATTGCCGATTGAGACCTCTGGCTCCCTCTACCTGCAGCCCGGTCTATACACTGTGAAAGCACAGGCCGATGCTGACGTGGATGAATTTGAGGTTCAAATCTACGCCGGAAAGGAAACGGCTGTTCCGCTTCGCTTCTAAAACACGAGGCGCAACTCTCTAAATCGGGGCCGCGGTGGTAGGAATTGACCACCGCGGCCCTTATTGTTTGAGTCATCAGTGTTTTCAAAAACAAGTTCGGTTCGCGGTCCGCATGTCCTTTGATCTCGTCAATTCCGTTTTCGCCCTGTTGATCGTCGCCCTGATCGTCGGGACCATGATCCTGTTTGCTCTGGACGTTCTGCAGAACGAAGATGCCATCCGCCGGAACTACCCCGTCATAGGTCGGTTCCGTGGTCTGTTCACCACTTTGGGTGAATTCTTCCGTCAGTACTTCTTTGCCATGGATCGGGAGGAGCTGCCCTTTAACCGTGCCGAGCGGGATTGGGTTAATCATGCCAGCGAAGGGGGTAAGAGCACCGTTGCCTTTGGCTCGACCAAGCAAATGACAGCCGTGGGAAATGCGATCTTCGTCAACGCGTCCTTCCCACCATTGGAACATGAATTCGACGCGGTAGAGCCCAAGGTCATCGGCCCGGATGCCCAGCAGCCCTATCACCCCAAGAGCCTGTTTAACATCAGCGGCATGTCATACGGCGCAATCTCCGCCCCAGCAATTGAAGCCTTGTCCCGTGGTGCAGCCAAGGCGGGATGCTGGCTGAATACCGGCGAAGGCGCCCTCGCCCCCATGCATGAAGCCGCCAGCGCCGATATTGTCTTCCAGATCGGTACAGCCAAATACGGCGTGCAGGCACCGGGCGCGACCATGGACTGGGACAAGCTGCGTGCGCTTGCCGTCAAACCGAACATCAAAATGTTCGAACTCAAGCTCGCCCAAGGCGCAAAACCGGGCAAAGGCGGGATTCTGCCGGCGCGCAAGGTCAATGAAGACATCGCCCGGGTCCGCGGTATCCCCGTAGGCCAGCCCTCAGTCTCCCCCAGCCGCCACAGGGACATCGGCTCAGAAGCTGAGCTTCACGCCATGATCGCCAAAATGAAGCAGGTCACGGGCAAGCCAGTTGGCATCAAGATCGTGGTTTCCAGCTCGGACCTGATTGATGGCTTGTCAAAGGTCGCGGCGGAGTTGGGGCCAGAAGGATTGCCGGACTTCATCACTGTCGATGGTGGTGATGGTGGAACGGGCGCATCCCCCATGCCACTGATGGACAACGTTGGCCTCCCCCTGCGCGAAGCGCTGGTTCTGGCTGTTGATGCGCTCAACCGCAATGGCCTGCGGGATCGTATCCGGGTGATCGCCAGTGGCAAGCTGGTGACGCCTTACGGTGTTGCGCTCGCTTTGGCGACGGGCGCAGACTTCGTGGTATCCGCGCGCGGCTTCATGTTCGCCTTGGGGTGCATTCAGGCCATGAAGTGCAACAAGAACACCTGCCCCACCGGCATCACCACTCACAACCCGCGCCTGCAAGAAGGCCTCGACCCCACAGACAAGGCTGAGCGAGTGGCGCAATACGTGGCCAGCGTCTGCGAAGACGTGGCGACCATTGCGCATTCTTGTGGCGTACCAAACCCGCAAGATCTGGCGCGCAAGCACGTGCGCATCATCCAGCCCGATGGTACCTCCAGAAACTTTGCAGAACTCTACAAAGGCGGTGCCTTTAACTAGTCCAGCCCAGCGGAAACGCACTGAAACAAATGCAAATCAACTGTTTCAAGGCTCTACACAAAAGCAAAACAACTGAGAAACGGGCGCAACAAAGCACCGGTAAGAAAGCTCTCGTCAACACGGGGACGACATCGTTCGCGACACTCAACACAGACGAAATAAGGCTTTTGACCCATGAAACTCTTCGCTTCCTTCTCCAAGCTCGCAGCAGCTTCCTTCCTCGCCGTAACCGGCTTCGCCACCGCAACCACCGCTTCCGCTGACCTTTCCGATCTGCGCGGCACTTGGATCAACATCGACGAAAACACCCGCGGCCTGACCAAAGTGGTCATCGGCGGCTCCGGTGACATCGTCTCCATGTCTGCCTGGGGCTCTTGCTCCCCTTCGGATTGTGAATGGGGTGAAGTGCCAGCAACGCCACTGACCAACAGCGTCAGTGCCCCCCTCGCGAGCGCTGATCGTATCGTTGCGGTCTATGAAAAATCCTTCAAGATGGCGATCCTGAACGCCTACCGCGTCGGCGAAAAGCTGGTGGTGGATAACGCCACTGACTTCAAGGACAACCGCTCCGACACCTTCCACAGCTACACCTTCAAGCGCATGCCGGTTTGGGTGACCCCGGGCATCGTTAACACCCCGGTCATCATCAACCCCGGCGTTCTGCCTAAGCCGGTTCTGGACCTGAGCCTGTTTCAGCCAGTGAGCAACCTTGACCAGCTCGAAGGCGTTTGGACCAACGATGATGCCAACACCCGCGGTATCACCAAAATCAAGATCAACGTCGACGGTGCAGACGTAAAGAGCCGCGCTTGGGGGTCTTGCTCTCCGTCCGATTGTGACTGGGGTTGGGTCGCTGCACAGCCGCTGACCGCCAGCATCAGCGATGCCCCTGAGACCGCGAACAGCATCCTTTCCGTCTGGAACTCGAGCATCGCCAAGCGCAGCGCCGTTATGACCCGTACGGACAACATGCTGACGGTACAGGTCACCACGGTTTACAAGGACAACCGCTCTGATCGCCTCAACACCTACGTCTTTACCAAGTAAGCCAAATCACAGGCTTAAAACCGAAAAAGGGACGCCCCGGCGTCCCTTTTTTTCTGTGCGTCTGGCCGTCTAGACCGTGATGAAGGCCCGCGAATGACCGGTTTCTGGCGTGATGGTCAGGACTTCGACCCGGCGGTCTTCCACCCCGGCCAACACCTGCTCCGTCACCCCGGCCATCACCAAACTTGCTTCCGATGAGGCCAGATCATCGAGGCTGTAGACCCGGTACAAGTCCCTCACGCCAACCGCCTCAGCCCGTCCGCGTTCAGCCTCGTCCCGGAACAGCAGGCGACCAATCATGGAGCCGCCCAGCGCTTGCAGCCCCGCAGCCGCCAAAACCCCTTCAGGCGCACCACCGCTGCCCAGATAGACGTGGAATGGCGGTCTTCCGGTTCGGCCCGGAAGACAAGTCTGGAGCACGCCCATAACATCACCCTCCGGTATCAGATGCAGCGCAGCGCCGGACGCTTCGACCGCTGCGGCGATTTCCGCGTGTCTGGGCCGGTCCAGCATGACCACCCGCAACTGCACTTCCGCCTGAGCTTTCAGGCCATTCAGAACTTCTGCCAATGGCCGGTCAAGGTCATCGGCATCAAGGTCAAAGCCCGGTCCAACAGCCATTTTCTGCATGTAGACATCGGGCGCGTGCAGCAAACCGCCGCGCGGGGCAAAAGCTGCGACGCACAAGGCTCCGGGCCGGTTTTCGGCGCACAGTGTTGTGCCTTCCAAGGGGTCAACGGCAATATCCACCGCCGGTCCCCCCGCGCCGACTTGCTCACCGATGAACAACATGGGGGCTTCGTCGCGTTCGCCTTCGCCAATGACGATGCGGCCCGCCATCGGTGCCTGAGCAAAACGGCCACGCATGGCCTCGACGGCGGCGGCGTCGGCTGCTTCCTTGTCCCCCTTGCCCACCCAGGGCTGACAAGCCATCGCCGCCAGTGCGCATGCGTGCTCAAAATGTGGGGTCAGATGGTTCATGCAGCCTCCTGCTCCGCCTGCTGCGCGTAAATGCGAACGAGTTGATCCAGCAGCGCCAGCGCGTCTTCGCGGCGGCGCTGGAACGCATTGCGCCCGATGATCGAGCCAAATCCGCCGCCTTGGGCAATGGCGGCAATCTCTTCGGATACGGCGTCGTTACCCTTGGCTTCACCGCCCGAGAAAATGACAATCCGGCGACCGTCAAAGGCGGACTGGATCACGTGCGAAATCCGGTCTTCGAGGCGGTCCCAATCCTGACCCTCATAGTGCTTTTTGGCCGCTTCCTGCTCAATCCGGTTCTTTGGTGGCTTCACCTTGATGATGTGCGCCCCCATGAGCGCGGCGATATGGGCGGCGTAGGCGATCACGTCCAGGCTGGTTTCGCCTTCTTTGCTCAGCCCGCCACCGCGTGGATAGGACCAAACCACAACCGCCAATCCGGCATCGCGCGCATCCTTGGTCAACTGGCGCAGCTTCTCCTGCATATCGAATTGCTGCTCGGAGCCGGGATAGAGCGTGTAGCCGACCGCTGCGCAGCCCAGCCGCAAGGCGTCTTCGACACTGCCCGTCAGCGCCTGATCGGCGTTAAGGGCGTGACTGTTGGAGCTGTTGACCTTCAAAATCGTCGGGATTTGCCCGGCAAAGCGGCTTGCCCCTGCCGACAGAAGACCGATTGGGGCTGCAAAGGCATTCAACCCGGCGTCAATCGCCAGTTGCCAGTGATAGAGCGGATCGTATCCCACAGGATTGGGCGCAAAGGACCGCGCCGGGCCATGCTCAAAGCCCTGATCGACGGGCAAAATCACCATCTTACCGGTCCCTGCCAACCGACCATGATTCAGCATCTGAACCAGTCGGGAGCGGGTGCCGGGATTTTCGGCATCATAGTTTTCAAGAATAGCGGAAACAGCAGGGGTCAGGCTCACAGCGCGGTTCCTTCGCAGCCGGTGGAGAGGTAAGCTCACCGCGAACCCTAAGCGAGCCAAACCCTCTCAGACCACTGTGCTGAACAGCATTCCACACGCATAACCGATCCCCACCAGAGATTCTGGAAAAGAATTGCACCCGTCCGGAATGGTTCTTGAACCAAGCGTTACATGTAATCGTTTGCCGTCAGCTCGTCTTTGGGAATCAGGTGCTCTTTGCTGAAATCCTCGATATCCCGGCATCCACACAGCGCCATAGTGATATCCATCTCCTTCTGGATGATCTCCAGCGCTTTGGTCACCCCTGCCTGCCCCATGGCACCAAGACCATAGAGGAACGCACGGCCAATGTAGGTGCCTTTTGCGCCCAAGGCCCGAGCCTTGAGCACGTCCTGCCCCGAACGGATGCCACCATCCATGTGCACTTCGATCTGATCGCCAACGGCCTCGACAATCCCCGGTAATTTCGCCAGCGCGGACAGCGCGCCGTCCAATTGCCGTCCGCCGTGGTTGGATACGATGATGGCGTCAGCGCCGGTCTTGGCTGCCATTCTGGCGTCTTCTTCGTCCAAAATGCCCTTGATAATCAGCTTCCGGTCCCACCGCTCCTTGATCCAGGCGACATCGTCCCAACTCAGCCGCGGATCAAACTGAGAGGCGGTCCACTTGGACAGCGAGGTCATGTCTTCCACCGTATCGACATGCCCCTCGATGTTGCGGAAACTGCGCCGATGCGTGCCGAGCATTCCCAAAGCCCAACCGGGCCGCATGGCCATGTCGATCATGTTCGCCAGCGTCAGCTTTGGCGGAGCGCTCAGGCCGTTGACGATGTCCTTGTGCCGCTGCCCCAGAATTTGCAGATCCATGGTCACCACCAGCGTCGAACAACCGGCATCATGCGCGCGCTTGATAAGGCGTTCGATGTAATCCCGATCCCGCATGAAATAGAGCTGGAACCAAAACGGCTTGGTTGTGTGCTCTGCCACATCCTCGATGGAACAGATCGACATGGTGGACAGACAAAACGGCACCCCGAACGCCTCTGCTGCTTTAGCCGCGAGGATTTCACCGTCTGCATGCTGCATCCCGGTCAGCCCCGTCGGTGCCAAAGCCACAGGCATGGTCACGTCTTCCCCCACCATCGTCGAGGCCAGAGACCGACCTTCCATGTTCACAGCCACCCGCTGACGCAACCGGATTTTCTCAAAATCCGACGTGTTTTCGCGATAGGTCTGTTCGGTCCACGACCCGCTGTCAGCATAGTCGTAAAACATCTTTGGCACCCGCTGCTTGGCCAGCAGTCGCAGGTCTTCGATGGTGGTAATAACAGGCATTTTCGCTCTCAACTCTTCCCTGAATTCAGTCTTCTTGCAGCTCGGGCAGGTCTTTGAAGTTATCCAGCGCTTCAGCATTGGCAAGCGCTTCGACGTTCTTGACCTCTTCACCCATCACCACGGACCGGACAGCAAGCTCGACAATCTTCCCTGATCGCGTGCGCGGGATATCGGCGACTTCAACGATTTTTGCCGGCACATGGCGAGGTGAAGCACCGTGTCGGATCTGCACCTTGATTTTTTCGCGCAGGCCATCGGTCAGCTTTTCCCCATCCTGCATCACAACGAACAGGACCACGCGGGTATCCTTGGCCCACGGCTGTCCAATGACGATGCTCTCCTTGATCTGCGGCAAGGTTTCAACCTGTCGATAAATCTCAGCCGTACCAATGCGCACACCACTGGGGTTCAGCGTCGCATCGGAGCGGCCATGAATGATGTAGCCGTGGTTCTCGGTCTGCTCGATGAAATCACCGTGGGTCCATACGTTCTCGAACCGCTCGTAGTAGGCCTTGAAGTACCGACTTCCATCCTCGTCCCCCCAGAACCCCAGCGGCATGGACGGAAATGGCGCGGCACAGACCAACTCGCCCCGGCCCTCACGCATGGGCTCGCCATCGTCGTCGTAGACCTGCAAATCCATGGCAAGCCCGGGCACCTGCAACTCTCCGCGGTAGACCGGCATGGTCGGTGAGCCAGAGACAAAACAGCCCAGCAGATCCGTTCCCCACGAACAGGACATAACCTGTACATCGGTTTTGACGTGCTCATAGAGGTAATCGAAACTCTCATGGACCAAAGTGGAACCGGTGGAGGCAATCAACCGCATGTCCGCAAAGTCACCAACGGTTTTAGGGCGCACTTCCTGCTTGTTGAGCGCATCAACATACTTGGCCGAAAGCCCCATGCTGGTGATCCCATGCTCCTGCGCAAACCGCCAAAGCACCAGCGCGTCCGGGGCAAAAGGTGAGCCGTCGTACAGCATCACGGTCGCCCCGGTTTGCAACCCGGTGATAAGCCAGTTCCACATCATCCAGCCACACGTGGTGAAGAAAAAGGTGCGGTCGCCGGGTTTGGTATCGTTGTGGAGCAGGTGCTCAGTCAACTGCTTGAGCAGCACCCCTCCCTGCCCGTGAATGATGCACTTGGGCTTACCCGTTGTGCCGGAGGAGAACATGATGACCATGGGCGCGTTGAAGTTCAGGCGCTTGAAAGTCGGTGTTGTTGCGTCCTGATGCCGGGCAAAAGCCTCATCCAGCCGCTCCGTCCCGCTCAACGCTCCGGTATCGGCGTTTTCGTCAGCAAAGCCGAGCATGAATGAGGTCTTCACAGACGGCAGCGCCGCCAGAACCTCGGCAAACTTATCGCGGGTATCAAACGTCTTGCCGCCATAGGAATAGCCGTCACAAACCACCAGCACCTTGGGTTCTGTCTGTGAAAAACGGTCGAGGATGCCGTTCACCCCAAAATCAGGAGAACAGGACGACCACACCGCACCAATGGCATTGGCGGCCATGGCAACGACGATTGAGGTTGGACAGTTTGGCAGCACGAACCCGACGCGGTCCCCTTCTTCGACCCCGGCTTCGAGCAACAAAGCCTGCATCCGCCCAACCCGGGCAATCAGGTCGCGCCAGGTCACTTGCTCGGTTTTCTTGTCTTCGGCTTGGAAGATCAGCGCAATCTCATCGCTGTCTGCACGTTCAGCAGGACGCAACAGGTTTTCAGCAAACGACAGGTTGCCATCGGGGAAATATTTGGCCCCGGGCATTTTGTCGCCATCGATCAGAACGCGCTGGCCCTGCTCGCCAATAACGCCTGCAAAATCCCAGAAACCCTGCCAAAACCGCTCGTTATCGTGGACGGAGAAATCGTGTAAGTCCCAATAGGAACGGCAGTCCCGATCAAAACGCGCGTTGATATACGCTTGGAACTTGGTCAGATTTGCAGAAGCAATCCGTTCCTCGCTAGGCTGCCACAGCATGGTCATGGGGTGGGTTCCTCAATCCAATCTTTGCGTTCAACCAGTCAGTACAGGGCACTTTTCATGCGCAATTTTGAACTTCCCGGTCGTTCTACAGTTATGGCGGAAAAAGGCGCGGTTGCAACGTCTCATCCGCTTGCGTCCTCTGCGGCATTGCGCGTCTTGATGGAGGGCGGGAACGCCGTCGACGCTGCTGTAACCGCCGTGCTCGTGCTGTGTGTTGTGGAACCGCAATCGGTGGGCATCGGCGGCGACATGTTTGCGCTCTATGCCAAAGGTGGGAAAATGCCGGTCATGGGACTGAACGCCTCAGGCCGCTCACCCAAGGCTGCGACCTTTGACGCCATCAGCGCTGCCTTTCCCGGCGCAACCAAACCCCAACGCAATCACCCCCATGCTGTGACCATTCCCGGTGCGGTCGATGGTTACATCACGCTGCTGGAACGATTTGGCACGTGGGGCATCGACCGGGTGATCGAACCAGCTCGGCGCTATGCGGCCGAAGGCTTTCCCGTCCATGACCGCGTGCGCAGCGATTGGAACAAAGAAGTCGACCTGATCCGAAAAGACCCGGACGCGGTTGCCGCTTTGCTGCACGGCGGTGACCTGCCTGCGCTCGGCTCGCGCATGACCTTCCCTGCGCTGGCAAAAACGCTGGCAGAAATCGGCGCGAAGGGTCGGGCTGGTTTCTATGACGGCTGGGTTATGGACGACATGCTGACCAAGCTGCAATCGCTGGGCGGCTTGCATCAAGCTGAGGACTTTGCCGCGACTGAAAGCACTTGGGTTGACCCGATCAGCACCGATTACAAAGGCTACAAGCTGTGGGAAATCCCGCCGAACGGTCAGGGGCTGGTCGCGCTGGAAATCTTGCAAATCCTGCAGCGGCTTGAGCTTGCCCCCGGCGCGCTGTCACTGGAACGCTACCACCAGCAGATCGAGGCTTCGCATCTGGGCTACGCGGACCGCGACGCCTTTTTCGCTGAACTCTCCCACATGCCCACCACGGTGGACGCCGTCCTCGACCCGGCCCGCATGGACGCTCAAGCGGCAAAAATCGCTATGGACAGCACCCTGTCGCCGGTTCCGGTGCCGGACTATCCGGGGCACAGCGATACGGTCTACCTGACTGTGGTCGACGGTGACCGCAACGCTGTGAGCCTGATCTCATCGGTTTACGACAGCTTTGGCTCGACCCTGACCGCACCGAAATCGGGTGTCGTGTTCCAGAACCGTGGCTGCAGCTTCCGGGTGGATCGGGCTGACCACCCGAACGCTTATGGTCCCGCCAAACGGCCCATGCACACCATCATTCCGGCCATGCTGACCAAGGGTGAGGCGGTCCAGATGTCCTTTGGCGTCATGGGCGCAGACTACCAGCCTCAGGGCCAGGCGCACGTGCTGACCTCCATGATCGACTATGGGCTGGATATTCAAGCGGCGCTGGACCTGCCACGAGTGCATTCGTCCCCCAAAACCGGTGGGGTGCAGGTCGAAGTCGGTGTGCCGGATATGGTGCGCCAGGGTCTGCTGGACATGGGCCACCGGCTGGAAATTCCCGAAAAAGCCATCGGCGGGGGTCAGGGCATTTGGTTGCACAACGACACGGGCTTCCTCTCTGCCGGTTCCGATCCTCGCAAGGATGGTCAGGCTGCAGGCTACTGACCCACGGCTGGATGCCAGATCAGGGACCGACAGGCAGTCGGTCCTTGGCCCGGATTGCGGCGAGCGGCTGCATGACAAAATCTCGCTCAAACATGCGCGGATGCGGCAGGATCGGCGGCCCGACAGGGTCGCGACTCCCCCCGTGAATCAGCAAATCCAGATCGAGGATTCGAGCAGCATTCCGAACCGTTCGCACCCGCCCGAACTCGGCCTCGATGGCATGTAATTCAGCCAACAATTCAGCCGGTTGGCGGTGCGACTCGATCTCGCACACGGCATTTTGGTACCAAGGCTGATCGGACTTTGGCACAGGTTCTGTGCTCAGAAAGGGGGAAACACGAACCACCCTGCCTACTCTGGCGTGTATTTCTCTCAACGCTACCCGTATTACGGCGTCAGGAGGTCCGATTTCCGGATGAGGAAGGTTACTTCCCAGTCCAATTAAGATCATAAGCCCAACCTGTGGATAACCTAAGTTGCAAACCGCGAGCGGGTGTACCATCCTCAGCCCCGAACGAGCAAAATGAAAAAGTTGCCCTATCGTCTGCGGAAGCTATTACCGCGGTCGCTTCATTTTTTAGCGCCCAGGCATTTTACGCCACCGCTTCGATGGGACATTTAAGGCAAGGCGGATTTTATGAGCAACTTGCGTTTCTACCCGCAAGAAAGAATAGCCCTCTTCATCGATGGCTCCAACCTCTACGCGACGGCCCGGGCGTTGGGCTTTGACATCGACTACAAGTCGCTGCTGGGCATGTTCCAGAAGCAGGCTGTCATGGTGCGCGCGTTCTACTACACCGCCCTGTTGGACGATCAGGAGTACTCACCAATCCGACCTCTGGTCGATTGGCTGGACTACAACGGCTACTCGATCGTGACCAAGCCGACCAAGGAGTTCACCGACGCCACCGGCCGGCGCAAAATCAAAGGCAACATGGACATCGAGCTGGCCATTGACGTGATGGAAATGTCAGATCGGCTTGACCACATCGTGCTGTTTTCCGGCGATGGCGACTTCCGTCGACTGGTTGAAGCGGTTCAGCGCAAAGGTGTGCGCGTGACCGTGATCTCGACGATCAAATCCTCGCCGCCCATGATTGCCGATGAGCTGCGCCGGCAGGCTGACAGCTTTGTCGAACTGACGGAAATCCAGGACTACATCTCGCGCCCCGTGTCCCAGCGCAACACACGCCAGCCGACGGACGGCATGGACCCGGACAGCGACATGGCCCCGCTGATTGACGAAGACGAATAAGCACGCGTCCTTACCAGATCGAAACAAAAACCCCGCCCAGGAGCCCCCAGGCGGGGTTTTTTATGACCATCAAAAGCGAGGTTCAGCTTGCCTGAACCTCTGCCACGTGGCGAACGGCGGGTGAGGGCTGTCAAGGCTGCGAAGCACCGGCCAAGGGCCGGCTTGGCCTTGATGGACCGAGGGGTGCAACCCCTTGCGCTTCCCCTGGTCACAGGGGAAACCGCGCCAACGGGGCAGGCACGAAACGGCGGAGGCGGCAGCCGACCGGCGACGCAGTCGCCGACCC
>JBMTIF010000006.1:0-15603 GCA_049437045.1 Alphaproteobacteria bacterium
CAGCGCGTTACCGAAGTGGTCTTCACGGACCAAAACGGGACCGAGCAGCGCATCACGCCCAAGGCGGTTATAGCCGCGTCTGGTGGGTTTCAGGGGGATACCGACTGGCTCGAACGCGCCTGGGGACCGGGCGCGCAGAATTTCCTGATCCGAGGCACCAAGTATAACCGCGGTGTGGTCCTGCGTGATCTGCTGGATCAGGGCGCGCTGTCGGTTGGCGATCCTACTCAATGTCATGCCGTCGCTATTGATGGCCGTGCGCCGAAATTCGATGGGGGCATTGCCAGTCGTCTGGATTGCGTTCCTTTCTCAGTGGTTCTGAACAAGGATGGACAGCGCTTTTACGACGAAGGCGAAGATGTCTGGCCCAAGCGTTACGCTATTTGGGGTCGACTGGTGGCCGCACAGCCCGATCAGGTCGGTTTTGTGATTATTGATAGCCGGTCTTTGGAACTGTTCATGCCATCGCTCTATCCGCCGCTGGTCAGCGATACGCTTGAAGGGCTGGTTGATCAGATGGGGTTACCGCTTGAGGAAAGTCTGGCCTATATCAGCCGATTTAATGCTGCCTGTGCCAATGACCTGAGCCGTTTCAAGCCGATGGAACTGGATGGCTTGAGCACGCGCGGGTTGGATCCGCCCAAGACCAACTGGGCGCGTCCCATCGCTGAGCCGCCATTCTACGGCTACACCCTGCGGCCCGGTGTGACCTTCACCTATCTGGGGCTGAAGGTTGATGAAACCGCGCGGGTGCAGACCGAGCAGGGGCCAGCAGAAAACCTTTGGGCAGCAGGAGAAATCATGGCGGGCAGTATTTTGGGCCAAGGCTATCTGGCTGGGTTCGGCATGACCATCGGCACCGTTTTTGGGCGGCAGGCAGGGCAGGAGGCTGGCGCTTATGTCCGCGGATAACCCAATGACCACCATCGAAGAAGCAGCCCGACAGGTCAACATCTGCAACGCGTGCCGGTACTGCGAAGGCTATTGCGCGGTTTTCCCCGCAATAACGTCTGCGCGCACCTTTTCTGACGCAGACATCACGCAGTTGGCGAACCTCTGTCACAACTGCCGGGGCTGTTACTACGCCTGCCAATACGCCCCGCCGCATGAGTTTGAGCTGAACCTGCCCAAGGCGCTGGCTGAAGTACGTCAGGAAAGCTGGGAAGACTTCGCCTTTCCCCGTGCTCTAGGCCGTCGGTTTCATCGCAGCGGGGCTGCGATTGCGGCGTTGGTTGTGGTGGCCTTTGCCGCGCTTTTCGCCTTGGCTCGGTTTGTGGGCGGTGTTGGCGATGCTAATGGCGCAGGTTTCTATCAGGTCATGTCACATACCGTCATGGTATCGATCTTTACGCCGGCTTTTTTACTGCCGCTGTTGGCTATCGCCATTGGGATTGGCCGGTTCTGGCGCACGACCAGACCCGAAGACAGCATCGCCAAAACCGGCGCTTTTGGCTTGATGTCTCTACTCCGTGCCGTTGCCAAAGCCTTGCACGATGCCGCAACACTGAAAAACCTTGGCGGTGGGCACGGCGAGGGCTGTAATTTTGAGGACGAAGACCGGTTTTCCAACATGCGCCGATGGCTCCATCAAGCGGCGGCTTACGGGTTCATTCTGTGTTTCCTGTCAACGTCTTCAGGAACCGTGATGCATTACTTGCTCGACTGGCCAGCCCCTTATGGCTTCTGGACGCCGCCTAAGCTGTTTGGCGTATCTGGCGGCATTCTGTTGACAATTGGTGCCTTTGGTTTGGCGTGGCTCAAGACCCGTGCAGACCCTGAGTTGGGCGATGGCCGGGTTTGGGGCGGAGAGATGGGTTTCGTGCTGCTGCTTGGTTCGGTGGGGCTGAGCGGTTTGCTGCTGTACTGGCTGGGCTCCACGCCTATGCTGGAGGTGCTGTTGGCGGCGCATCTGGGAACCGTGCTGGGGCTGTTTCTGCTCATGCCGTACTCGAAAATGGCGCACGGCTTCTATCGCTTCGCCGCCCTGGTCAGAGACGCACAACGGCGGCTGGAATAATCCTGATGACCCCACGTGTTATCGCCACTGACATGGCCAAACTTGCCCTGACTGCCGTTTTTGCGCTGGTCAGTGGCTGGGTCTTCAGCCAGTTTCGCTTGCCCGTGCCTTACATGCTCGGTTCCCTGATCGGGGTCTGGGTCTTGGGCGGATTGATCAAGCCAGCGCAGCCTTGGCTTGGTGTGCCGCGGTGGTTCCATATTCCGGTCATCCTTGGGCTTGGTGTCATCGTCGGCGGGGCCATTGGTCCGGGCTTTTTCTCTTCTATTCGAGAGTGGTGGTTTACGACGCTGGTTGTCATTGTCGCCACGTGCATCGCAACAGGCGTTGGCTTTCTGGTGCTGTGGAAAGGCCGTAGGAGACCGTGGCTGCAAGCCCTGCTGGGCGCTATTCCCGGCGGTCAGGCAGAGATTGCCGTGATATCGCGGGATTACGTGGAAAAGGACTACGCTGTGGTCCTGTCTCACCTCGTCCGCGTCACCTTTATTTTCCTCAGTACACCGCTCATCCTCGCGCTTGTCGAAGGGCAGGATGCGGTCGAACGTTCCTATGCGGTGCAACAGAACCTGCCCGGTCTCCTAGACCTGCCACCGCGCAAAATCATCGAGTTCCTTGCGATGGCTTTTGGCAGTTTTGCGCTCGCCAAGCTCATCCGCATGCCCATGCCGCATCTGTTGGGGCCGATGCTGGTCTCGCTGGTGCTGAACGCCTTGGGATGGGTGGAAACTGTGCGCCTGAACGAGTTTGTGCTGCTGGCGCAAATCACCATCGGCGGGCAGATCGGGGCGCGACTGAGCCGGGTGCCGTTTCGGGAAGTTGTGAGCTACCTGATCGATGGGTTGCTGGTGTCTGTGGTGACGTTGAGCATTTACACCAGCTTTGCACTTGCTGTCGCCGCCATGCTCGGGATGCGACTGCTGGATGCCTACATCGGTTTCGTGCCGGGCGGACTTTATGAAGTGACGGTGTTGTCGGTGCTGTTCGGGTTGGATGTGGCTTTTGTCGCCTTCCACAACACCTTGCGGGTTGTCCTGATCTACATCGGTCTTCCGATTGTGCTGGCCCGAACGCCGCTTCATCAAAAGGACTAAAGGCGACTATGCCTGACGCTCCCTGTGCGGGAGCGTCAATAATCCGGTTTCAGTCGTCCAAGAGAACCGCTGGTACAAAGATTTCCCCTGCCATGATCTTCTTGGCAGTCCGCATGACCCCGGCTTTGTCAAATTCTGGCCCCTCAGCACCGTCGCGATAAGCAAGCTCAACCGCGATTTGGCCTTTCGGGTGTTCGAGAACAAAGGTTTGCGTGGACAATTCTGCTGCCGTAGAGACCTCAGCCACCACCGTACCCGGCTGGGTTGCTGCGGTTGCGACGTTGATGGAGCCCGTCACCGCATGTGTCGGGTGGCAGCTTTGAGGGACAAAATATCGGCTGGTGACGTGACCGCCGTTCCTCGGTGCGCTGGCAATGCCCATTTTGGGAACAACCTTACCCCGGGCGTCACCCAAACCCATACGCTCCGATGCGATCAGCCGGGCCGCTTCCATCCGTGCGAGAAGCGCAGGATCGTCCAGCGCAGCTTTGGGTTCGTCACCCGCGACGCCCAATTCAGACGCCCGGAACCAGATCATCGGCACCGCGACGTCAATCAGTGTGACGGTCAGGCCGTTAATCTCCTCTGACCGATGGCCAGTGGGGAAGAGTTTGCCGGTTTTTGAGCCGACAACGTCGAGGAAGTTCATCACCACCGGTGCAGCTGAGCCGGCCACACCGTCAATCCGGGTGTCGCCCATGTAAGACCACTGGCCGCCCGGCGTCTCCAGCACCGCTTCCATCAGCGCGTTTGTGTTGGTGTTGCGGATGGAGATAGACGTTACAGGATCAGAAGCCTCGACCAGACCCATTTCGAGCGCCGCGTGACCCACAGCTGAGAGAATGTTGCCGCAACTGGGGTTGGTATCGACAAAGGGACGCTCGAGATCGACTTGTGCAAACAGATAGTCGATGTCCACGCCGTCCACTGCAGAGGGGGAGAGAATGGCTGTTTTGGAGGTAACGGGCGTCGCGCCGCCGACCCCACCCAACTGAGCGCTGTCGACCTCTTCGGTAATCCCATCGGTTGTGCCAAGGGCAGCGAGCAGAATGGCATCGCGTCGAGCCGGATCAGCTGGTAGATCTTTCGCATTCCAGTAAGGGCCCGAGCTGGTGCCCCCGCGCATGAAAAGAGCTGGAATTCCCTTTAAGTCAGACATCAGATAGTTCCCCAAAGGACATGCTTAGGGCACGCCGAACATTTGTGGTTTCTTGAGATATTTCAGAACAGGGTCGAGCATTTCAACCTCGCCGAACACCCGCTTGACCCCACCAAGAGTCAGGCTTGGATTCACCAGATCTGCAAGGAAAATCAACAGCGCCACACAGCCTGCAGCGAGGAGCAGGTTCCACCACCATTTCAACGGGCTATAGGTGAGAAGCAGCGTAAGGCAGAATAGAGCTGTGGCGAGTAGATGCCCGACCAAAGCAATCCCGACCACGTAACCGGCAATCCACCCAAAGGCGAGCAGCAAAGACCGGCGACCTTCGGTTTCGGCCAGGTTTCTGGCATCAATTTCGTCGTCCTCCAGCCGCTCCTGCTCGCGGCCATTGAACAGCAGTCTAAACAAAGCCAAGACCGCCAGCGGGAAAAACACCATGCCAAGGAAATGCGGCATCTGCGCATGATTGATGTTGGCGCCGAAGAAATAGAGCTTCTTGCCCCAGGTCATGGGGCCAAACAGCATGTAGGCAAAAACCAGAACCACCACGCTAATGAAGGCGATGTTGGGCAGTTTTTCGCGCCATGTCCGGGTAAGCGTCATCCCGCTCTCACGATAAAGACGGTTTTCGGAGCGGTTGACGATAACCCCGTAGACGATGACCAGAACGATCAGAACACCAATGATGCTCATCAGGATCCAGTCGATGGTTTCCATGTTCCCGCGCGCGATCCGTTGAGTGGCCCAGTTGAACTTGGTTTCCATGGGACCAGCGAGGACAAAGCCAATCAGGAAAGCCGGACGAGACCATTTGAACCGGCGCAGCAGGATGCCAAGACCACCCAAGGTGAGCAGGGTCAGGAAAGAGTAGAAGGACGCTGACTTGCTGACCTTGAACACGGCAAAAAAGATAATGACCAACAGGAAAGGCGCAAGCGTGGGGAAGGGGATTTTGGTCAGCCGCGCAATGGGTGCGCTCAGGCCAAAGCAAAGCGCCGTTCCCATGACGTTACCCAGCATGAGCGTCCATGCGATGAAGAAGGTAACAACCATGCCAGTGACCACAATGGTCGAGCCTGGTAGGTTGAACTCATCGAGCGGCTTGATCATGTCGAACATTGGCGGACCGGCTTCGATGGAGAAAATCGACAGGATGCCGAGGAAAACGGCCATAGAGCCGGAGCCGGGTAAGCCAAGCAGCAACGTCGGGACAAGGCCACCGCCTTCTTTAGCGTTGTTGGCGCTTTCCGGACCGATAACGCCGCGGATGTCGCCCTTGCCAAAACCCGTTACGTCTTCACCCCGCGCGGCGACGATGGCTTTTGTCTGGCCATAGGCAATCCAGTCAACAACCGATCCGCCAAGGCCCGGAACAATACCCACCAGCACGCCAACGAAAGCATTCCAAAGACTGATGATCTTATTATTCCACCAATCCATGAAGCCCTGTTTCCACCCGTAACCGAGCTTGGCGTCGCCAGCGATTGAACGGTTCTGGCGCAGCAGATCGACAATTTCCGGTACGGCAAACATGGACAGGCCAATCATGGCAACGCCCAGTCCACTGCGGAGGTACTTTTGCCACTCCTCAATAAACCCATTGGGGTTTTTGGCCGTCAGAGAGTGGGGGAAGAACTGGGCGGTCCAATCGCTGAAATTGACAATCCAGTCGTATTCCTTGCCGGTGAAACGGACAAAACCGTCCAGGGAGCCTGATCCCATCATCCCGACAAAAAGGCCCAACCCCGCAGCCATAAAGCCCTTAAGCAGCGACCGGCCAGAGAGGATGCCGACCAAAGCAATCCCGAAGACAGCCAGCATGAACTGCGCCGGTGTTCGGATGTAGGTGATGATCGAAGCTGCAAAGGCGAGAATGACCGTTAGCACGATCACGCCCAGAATCCCGCCGAACAAGGACGAGACAAAAGCAGACGACAAGGCCTGTGCCGCCTTGCCCTGTTTAGCCAGCGGGAAGCCGTCGAGCACCGTGGCTTGAGAGGCGCTGGAACCCGGGATGCCGAGCAGGACGCTGGCAAAGGTGTCAGAGGTCGGGACCACGGCAATCATGCCAATGGCCATGGCAATACCGGCCAGTGGTTCAGCTTGAAACTGCGTGAGAACAACAATCAGGATCGACATTCCGGCAATTCCACCCAGTCCGGGAAGAATGCCCAAAGCGATGCCCATCAAAACACCAAAGAAAACGTACATCAGCACGCCCGGCTGAAGGATCAGCGCGAAGGCGGAGAAGAGGCTCTGCAAAACATCCATTGCGGGTGTTTCCTTGGGTGAATTGATCGATGGTGCGCAACCGTCGGATCAGAGGGGTCAATGGAGAGATCCGACCCCTCTGCCGACAGCGCTAGGCCAAGACGATTTTACAGCTCAACGCCGTAAGCGTCCTTCAGCCAGCCTTTAACGAATGCGAGCGAAGCATCGTCAACGTCCAGTGCTTTTTCCAGCAGCACCTTGGCACCTTCGCCGATGCCCTGTGGGTATACACCCAGACGCTTTGCGGAAGCTTCACCGAAGCCGTCAACCATGGTTGCCGCTTTGAACGCCGCAGTGATGGCCGCTACGTCTTCAGCAGACGCGTCACCGGGCAGGAAGACCATCTTCTGCGCAGCGAAACCAGCGGTGAAGAAGGCTTTCCAAGCTGCGTAAGCTGGGGTGTCCAGAGCCGCTGGGTTTGCTTCAGCAAGTACTTCGGTGAAGTGCGGCAGGTCCGGGAAGGTTGGGTCGCGAACGATGTCACCGTTTGCGTCAACAGCACCCCAGGACATCAGAGCAACCGCTTCACCCGCTTCAACAACCGGAGCGATGTTGGAGATGTACGCAGAGGAAGTCTGGTAGTCGATGGTGGTTTCACCGGCGAGGAACGCCGCACGACCAGCAGAACGACCCTTGAGGCCAAAGATTGGCTCAACATTGTAACCCAGCAGCTCGAATGCCAGCAGGGGAACGAGATCAAGAGACGTTGCACCCTGGGAACCGTAGCTCAGGGAAGCATTTTCCAGACCGCCTGCAGCGAGTTCAGGCGTGGTGTAGACAACGCCGCCGGTTGGCGTCGCGATCATGACCTGCCAGTCGCGGTATTCGTATTCAACACGATCATCGCCGAGCAGGTAAGGGAACTGCGTGGAACCAGAAGAGCCGAAGATGGTACAGCCGTCGCCTTCTACTTCGTTCTGGAAGTGGTTAGCGCCGAGCGTGGAGCCTGCGCCGGGCATGTATTCCACGATGACATTCTGACCCAGTTGTTCGGATACCAGTGGTGCCCAGAACCGAGCCCACTTGCCCGAGCCACCGCCTTCGGAGAAGGGGATGATCCAGGTGATGTCGTCACCGTCACACGGGGCGGCGTATGCGGTGCCGGATACAGCACCGAAAGATACGGCTGCAACAGCAGCCATCAGCAGTTTTTTCATGAGTTCCTCCCAGAACAAAATTTCACGGCCACGATCCTCTCCCACAGAGAACTTACCCACACTTGTCTTGCAAGGGGCCGTTCCTTCTGGGTTAAATACTCAACCTTTCATTAACCTTGCAGCGCGGGAAAAGGCGTTCGTGCGAATACTATTGGTTGAAGATGCGGTCGAAGTCAGCGCGGCGATGGTTGACCTGTTGGCGACGCGAGATCACAGCGCAGACATTGTTACCAATGTTGAAGACGCCATATCCATGCTCACGTCCGAAGACTTCGATCTGGTGGTTCTGGATTTGAACCTGCCGGGCGGGTCTGGCCGTGAGTTGCTTTCCTACTGCAAGTCAAACGCGATAGATGTTCCAATATTCGTGGTCAGCGCACGGGCGGATCTGGAGGATAGGGTCGGTTTGCTGGATAGTGGTGCAGATGACTATCTGGTCAAACCCTTTGATCCACCTGAGTTTTTAGCGCGTGTCGGAGCTTTGCTACGGCGACCAAAGGAGAAGGCACCCACCCGAACTTCACTGGGGTGGCTGACCTTCGATCATGACGAACGACGCGCCTTTCAGCATCAGTCCGGGACCGACATTCACCTCACGCCCAGAGAGCGTTCGGTGCTGGCTGCACTCATGCTCAAACCCGGTGTTGGGGTTCGAAAAGAAGTGCTGACAAACCTGCTTTTCTCGCTCGAAAGTGACGTTCAGATCAGCGCGGTTGAAGTTTATGTCAGCCGTCTACGCAGCAAACTTGAGCGCGCTGAGGTTGCCGTACAGGTGCGGGCGATACGAGGCTTTGGTTACCGACTGGAAGCATTGGATCAGGCCGTATGATGGCCAGTCTTCGACTGCGAATCCTTTCGGTTGTAGCCGTCGGTTTGGTGTTGGCTTCGCTTATCGGCGGGTTTCAGGCGCGACGTAGCGCTCAGGATCTGGCACAAAATCTACAGGATCAGAACCTTCGCGCTATGGCCTTTGGCTTCTTTTCCAGCGTTACCGCGTCTCAAGGCTCGTGGGTCACGCCAGAGGAGCTTTCAGACTTCATTCCTTCGGACGTAGACCAGTATTTTTACCGGCTTATCGGCCCTCAGGGTTCCTATATCTCCGGTTATAACTTCGTGCAGGTACCGGTGCCGGAAGACGTTGAGCCGGGGGTTGCCCATTTCGCCACCTGGACGGACGGCAGCGGGGCAACTTATCGCGGGGTGTCGATTTCCGCTTATGTGGACCAGTTTGAGGCGCCCGGCTGGGTCACCCTGCAGGTTGCGCAATCGACGCGCGGGGCAGAGGGACTGGTTAGTGAGCAGATGCGCTCGTACTACGTTACCGCGGCAATGATCAGTCTCGGGGTGCTCATCAGTGCTGTGGTGATCCTCTCGACCATCTTCCGCCCTCTAAGTCGCCTGACACAATCAGTGGCGCGGCGCAGTGCCGAAGACCTTTCGCCCATCCAGCAGCCCGTACCAATCGAGGTTCGCCCTCTTAAAGAACGATTGAATACCCTGTTCCAGACAGTGCGGGTTGAGCAGGAAGCTAAAGATCGGCTGATTTCCAACGTGGCTCACCAGCTGAGAACCCCACTGACAACCATTCGAATGCGCGCCGACTTGGCCAAGAATTCAAGCGAACCGGAGCCGCATCTTGAGGCATTGGATCGAGAAGCTAAGCGCGCAGGAACCTTGGCTTCACAGTTGATGCAGTTGGAAAGCGAAGACGCGAGCATCGAGCTGGCAGAAATGGATTTGGGGGCGCTGGTTGGTGAGTTGATCGAAGATCACCGCTTGAGGTTCGAGCGGGCTGGTGTGGTGATGCGTTATGATAGGCAAAAGGGCTCTCAGAAGGTCATCGGTTCCAAGGTTTTGCTGGAAGAAATCCTGTCAAACCTGTTCGATAATGCCTTGCAGCACGCTGAGGCTGGAGAGGTCATTGTTGAGGTGGATGGTTCGGTTTTGCGCGTCGCTGATGATGGCGTCGGGGTGGACAAGGAGAGCCTCGATTGGCTGTTCGAGCGCTTCTTCAAGGCCGAAGAGAAGCACGGCTCAGGCTATGGTTTAGGGCTGAGTATCGTACGCGAATTTGCCGCAAGGATGGGCGCAAGAGTTCGTGCTGAAAGTCATAATGGCCTGACCGTCGCAGTCGCGTTTCGCACCGCATAGGATGGCGAAATCGATTGCGAAAATGACCTTCAACTCCCTCTAATCATTCCAAAAAACGCATATAAGTCGCCTTTTAGGATAAGTGCATCGCGCGCTTGGCTAAGCGCATGATTTAAGCGTCTGAATCCACCGAAATCGTTTTCGGTTGACTCCGTAATCGATTTCGGTAACCGTTAAAGGGAGGAATGAGGAGAATAGTCATGAGTGGCAAAGCCGCTGATGCACTGAAGGGGAAGGTAAAGCGTGCAACCTTGGCTGAGGTTGCGAACGCTGTTGGTTTGGCAAAACCGACTGTTTCCCGCGCCCTCAACGATTACCCGGATATTTCGGAAGAGACCAAGCGACGTGTGCGGGAAACCGCGGCTGCTATGGGCTATGTGGCTTCATCACGGGCGCGGCAATTGCAGAAAGGCACGACCGATGCAATCGGTCTGGTGATTAGCTCAGCGTCGGTCGGATTGCAGTCGGCCTATCAGAGCGAGTTTACCTCCGCTCTGGCTGCGGCACTGGACGGTCATGGCCTCGACTTGCTGCTGCATTCTGTGGCCGACCCGGTTTCTGAGATCGACACGTACAACCGCCTGTTCCAGCAGGGCAAGGTGGACGGGTTTGTGCTCATGCGAACCCGCTGCGATGACGAGCGCATTCGGTTCCTGACCGAACGCGGGGTTCCCTTTGTTACCCAAGGCCGAACGGCCGATAGTGCAAACCATGCTTGGATCGACATCGACTCTCAAAAGGCGTTTTCGGATGCCGTGTCGTTTCTGGCAGGAAAAGGCCACCGGCGTATCGCCTATATCGCTGGTGACCCGACCATTTACTCATCCACTTTGCGTGATGCTGGCTATCGAGAAGGATTGGAGAGGGCCGGACTGGCTTTTGACCCGGAACTTGTTTTCCCCGGGGATTTCTCGGCAGCGTCGGGTCGTCTCGGCCTCAAACGACTGTTGGATTCCGGCGCTGGTGCCACGGCGTTTCTATGCGCGAACGATGCGACCGCCATGGGCGCAATCAGTCAAGCGGTCGAGCTCGGGATCGACGTGCCATCCGAAATCAGTGTCATGGGATACGACGGTGTCCGCATGGCCGAAATGTTCAGCCCTCCGCTCACCACGCTGTCGCACTCTGCTGCGGAATGCGGTGAGCGGATCGCTTCCATGATTGTTGGTTTGGTGGGCGGTGATGCCCCCACTGACCACCAAGTTTTGCTGCCTGCCCATATCATCGAACGGCGTTCGACGGGGATGGCAGCAAATGTCTGACAAGGTAAATCAACGGAGGAGACTATCATGACCTTGTTCAAAAAGATGTCGCTGAAGGCGGCTCTGGGTGCAGCGGCGGCAGTCGTCACCCTGGGCGCAGCTCAGGCGGAAACCATCCAGTTCTGGACGACGGAAGAACAGCCAGACCGCTTGGCTAAGCAGGAAGCAATGGCTGCGGACTTTGCGGCTGCTTCTGGTATCAGCGTTGAGGTGATTCCGATTTCTGAATCTGAAATGGGCACCCGTGCTACGGCTGCTTTTGCGTCTGGCGAACTGCCTGATGTGATCTACTACCCCCTGCAGTACGCGCTGCCTTGGGCCGAAGCTGGCGTGATTGACGTGGATGCGACCACTGAAGCCGTCGAAAACCTCGGCATGGATACGTTCCAGGCTGGTGCGCTGAACATGGCGGCGTTTGACGGTTCTTATGCTGGTGTGCCGGTTGATGGCTGGACACAGCTGGTCGTGTACCGTGCTGACCTGTTCGAAGCTGCGGGCCTTGCTGCGCCTGACTCCTACGCTGATATCGTCGCGGCTGTAGAAGCGCTGCATAACCCACCAGAGATGTTTGGTTTTGTTGCACCAACCAAGGTGGACGAAGGCTTCATGTCTCAGGTTCTTGAGCACGTCATGCTGTCCAACGGCGTATCGCCCGTGAACAACGATTGTCTGGCTCAGCTTGATGAGCAGGCGACCACTGAAGTTCTCGAATTCTACAAGACCATCGTTGATGCGTCTCCTGAGGGCGAGCTGTACTGGAAGCAGTCTCGTGAATTGTACTTTGCTGGTCAGGCGGCAATGATCATCTGGTCTCCGTTCATTCTTGATGAGTTGGCCGGCCTGCGTGATTCCGCTCCTCCAACCATCAACGACGATCCACAGTCCCGTGAGTTGGCGTCCAAGACGGCTGTCATCACCACGCTTGCTGGTCCTTCCAACCCGGACGGCGCAGCTTGGGCGGACGTTCGCTACTTCGGTGTAAGCTCTGATGCTGACGCTGATGCTGCGATTGCGTTCATCGAGTACTCCATGTCTGATGGCTACGAGCAGACCTTGTCTATCGCGCCAGAAGGCAAGTTCCCTGTACGTCAGTCTGACGGCACCAACCCAACCGCATACCTCGATGCTTGGGCGAAGCTGCCGGTTGGTGTGGACCGCAAGGCTCCACTGGGTGACATTTACCCCGCTGACGTGATCGCTTCCATCGCTTCGGGTCTTTCGACTGCGAACCGCTGGGGTGTGAAGGAAGGTCAGCTTTCTCTCGCTTCCAAGATCAACAACTCCCGTGTTCTGAACACTCTGGTTCGCGAGTACGTTGACGGCGTTCGCGGTGCTTCCGAAACGGTTGCGCTGATGAACGAGGAACTGGGCAAGATCGAGTAATCGCTCCCACTCTCCCAGAGCGGCCCAGCTTGGGAGGGCCGCTCTCTCTGTGGTCCGGTGGGAAAAGACTGGCTATAGGTCTTTTCCCACTCGGATTTTCCAATCCTTCTTGAGACTGATACGGGGAACCTTCGTCGATGACTGACACGTCACCATCGATCGGCGATACGCCTATGGTCCATGCACCGGGGCGTTTGAGCCGTCGGGAAAGCCGCTTGGCCTTTGGCATGACCTTGCCGTCGGTGCTGATGGTTATGGCGATTGTGCTGTTCCCTTTGCTGGCAACATTCTGGATTTCGGTAAAGCCGATTGAATTGGCCGATCTGCGAGCGCCCGAGGTCCGGGCGCGCGAGCAGGTGCGCGGCGACGCAAGCGCGGCAGGGGACGAGTTGGTCCTGCGCTACAAGCTGCGTAACTCCAGCCGTGACAAGGCTGTGCTCAATGTCAGCCTTGCGGACGATATTCCCCTTGGTCTGGACCCACTGGCGCTGGATCCACGGTGCACTCTAGCCGTAAATCGTGCTTTGAACTGTGCCTTGGGTGATTTTGAGCCGGGGCAAAGCGAAACGCTGGATATACCCGTCACCGTCGCCCAGTCCTTCATCGACAATCCGGTCAACGCCAAGGACAGCGAAGTTTTCGTGCAAGGAAGCAGCGTTAATCCCCTGCTGACGACGGAACTGACGCTGGACAATTTTCGCCGCGTGTTTGCGGTGCGCGAGTTCGGAACCGTGCTGTGGACCACATTTGTCTATACCGTCGGGGGGACTGCGGGTGCGCTGGTGCTGGGGTTGTTTGCTGCTTTGCTGCTCAACCAGACCTTTCGAGGCCGCGCTATTTTCCGTGGTTTCCTGCTCTATCCCTTTGTGGCGCCGGTGATCGCGGCTGCCTTTACCTGGGTTGTCCTGCTGGACCCGTTTTCCGGGTCGCTGAATGCGCTTTTGATCCAAATGGGCGCCGTTGATGAACCCATCAATTTCTTTGGTGTCCGGTCGGTGGACGTGCAGATTTTCGGGCTGACGATCCCGGTGCCCATGGCCCTGAGCGTCGTCATCGCCTTTGAGGCTTGGCGATACTTTCCATTGTCCTTCCTGTTCATCCTTGCGCGGATGCAATCAATCCCGCAGGACATGTATGAAGCCGCCGACATGGATGGGGCTTCTCCGTTCCAGAAGTTCTGGGCCTTGAGCTTGCCGCAACTCATGGGGATCATGGCGGTGCTGTTCCTGCTTCGCTTTATTTGGACCTTTAACAAGTTCGACGACATCTTTCTGCTGACCGGCGGTAATGCCGGGACACGGACGCTGACGGTGCAGGTCTACGAGCAGGCTTTCGCCCTGAGTAACCTGGGCGCGGGTGCTGCGGTGGCGGTGCTGGTGTTTGCGCTGCTGGCGCTGTTCGCCACCCTATATTTCCGCGCCATGCCGGAAGAGGAGGGGCTCTAAATGAACGCACCTTCGATTTACGACAGCCGAATTGCGACGCTGATCCTCGCCGCGCTGAATGGTGCTCTGTGGGGGCTGGTGGTGTCCATTCTGGTGGGCTCAGGTCTGGCTTTGCTGACAGGGCTTGAATTGCGGCCTTTGCTCGGTCCATCCATGCTCGCCGGACTTGGGGCAGGGGCGACCCACGCCTTACTACGACGGGATGAAGCCCTGTGCTGGTCGGCGCAATCGCTGGTCTCGGCTCTGGTCTTTGTGGTTCTGCTGCTGGCTGTTTCACTCGGGCGACCCTATGCCGTGGCCATTGGTGACGGGGTGGTGATCTGGCTGATCGCGCTGGTGGCGGCAACGGTGTGCACGCAATGGGTCATCATGGCCAGTCAGCACCCAATCCGCTTTGGTGCCATGAACCGCTTCCGGCGGGAGCAGGCGATGATGCTGTCGCTTCGCGCCTTTGGTTTCGTGTTTTTTGGAGCGATTGTGGTTCTGCCGCTGTACGTCATGGTGATGACCAGCCTGAAGACGCAGCAAGCGCTGCTCGCCAACCCACTCAACCTGTTTCCATCTTTCGAAGACGGTTTGCTGGGGCCGTTCCGCTCTTATATCGAGCTGTTCCAAGTTTACGATTTCGGGCGCTACATCTGGAACTCTGCACTGATTTCGGTGGCAACCGTGTTTATCACCTTGTTGTTCGCCGTGCCCGGATCCTATGCCGTGAGCCGGTTGAGCTTTCCGGGGCGGTCGACCTTGTCTCGGTCGATCCTGATGATCTATCTGGTGCCGGCGATTGTGCTTGTGATCCCGTTGTACGCTATTTTTGCCAAACTGGGTCTGCGCGATAGCCTGTGGGGACTGCTGGTGGTCTACCCGGCTACGACTTTGCCGGTCGCGCTTTATATGCTGCAGGGCTACTTCCGTGGGGTGCCGGCGGAGTTGGAAGAAGCGGGACTGATGGACGGTTGCTCGCGTCTGCGGGTGATCTGGTCAATTACGCTACCATTGTCGGTGCCAGCTTTGGCCAGCGTGTCGCTCTACGTGTTTATGATCGCGTGGAACGAATTCCTGTTCGCCTTCATGTTCCTCGACGACCCCAAGATGTTCACGCTCTCGCGTGGGGTGGTGTCGCTGGACAGTTCCGAGGTGCCTCGACAGCACCTGATGGCGGGGGCTGTGGTTTCCACGGTGCCGATTGTCGTAATCTTTTTGTGGGCTGAACGGTTTATGGTTCAGGGCCTGACCAGTGGTGGGGTAAAGGGTTGATGTCATTTATTCAGGATGCTTTGGACATTCTAAAGGCCAATGATCGTGGGGAGTTCTCGGTCCCCACGCATGGTCTGTATCCGGTGCAGTTTAATTGGGATTCAGCCTTTGCTTCCCTGGGCTATCGGCATTTTGCCCCGCAACGCGCGCTGCGCGAGGTCGAATTGCTGCTGGAGGCACAGTGGGCCGATGGCATGATCCCCCACATCATCTTTCGCGGTGATCATGATGGCTATTTCCCCGGCCCTGACGTCTGGTCCACTGGGCAACCGATCCCGACCAGCGGCATCACCCAACCGCCTGTTGCTGGCTCGATCCTGCGTCGGTTGATCGAAACCGGGGTAGAGGTCGAAGCCGAGCGGCTGGGCGAAATGGTCCGTCGTTTGAACGGCTGGCACGACTGGTTT
>JBMTIF010000007.1:0-14888 GCA_049437045.1 Alphaproteobacteria bacterium
GCATTCAGGCCTGGGAGCTGCCCTATGGCGGCACACAGATGGCTTGGCCGTCGGCCCAGCATTACTTCATCGCCACTGATGCCGGGCGGTTGGTGGCGGTTGACCGGGATACCGGCGGCATCGCTTGGGCCCGCTCGCTGCCAAAGTATGCCGATGCGTCTCGGTTGGATCGTGTGGAATGGTACGGCCCGGTTCTGGCCGCCAACAGGCTGGTTCTGGCGTCCAGCACGGGTCTGCTTGTGACCATTGCTCCCTCAACGGGCAAGCTGTTGGGACGGGTGCAAAACCGTGACGGATACGTTGCGCCGCCGATCATCGTCGATAACACCATGCTGCTGGTTACCGAAAACGGTGACCTGATCGCCTACAAGTAAGGGGCTGTGACAGTAGTATTTTTCTGCTCGTCGCGTACAAGGCGTGAATCATGTTTACTGTAGCTCTCATCGGCCGACCCAATGTCGGCAAGTCGACACTGTTCAACAAGTTGATCGGACGCAAGCGCGCCATCGTCCACGATGAGCCGGGCGTGACCCGTGACTGGCGCGAGGGTGAAGCCAAGATTGGCGGTGTGTCCTTTCGCGTGTTGGATACAGCCGGACTGGAAGAAGCTTTCGACGACAGCCTTGCGGCACGGATGCGCCAGCAGACGGAACAGGCACTGGGGCAGGCGGATCTCGCGCTGTTCATGATCGACGCGCGGGTGGGGATCACACCGACCGATGAACACTTTTCCAAATGGCTGAGAACTGCCGGGATCGAAACCTGGGTCATCGCAAACAAGTGTGAAGGCCGTGCGGGTAACGCAGGCGTGCTGGATGCCTACAGCCTCGGCCACGGCGATGTCCTGCCCCTGTCCGCAGAACACGGTGATGGGCTGGGCAGCCTGTTCACCGATCTTGTCCAGCGAGTCTCAGAAGCGCCGGTCGAAGAAAAGGCAGACGATGGTCTGAACCTCAATGCCGCGCAGGAAGCCGAAGAAGCCGAAGATGGCCGGTCCTACGAAATCAAACCCAATCGTCCGCTGCATCTGGTGGTCGCGGGTCGCCCTAACGTGGGCAAATCAACGCTGATCAACCGGCTGCTGGGTCAGGATCGCCTACTAACGGGGCCAGAGGCCGGCATCACGCGCGATGCCATTGTGGTGGATCTGGCGTGGAAGGACCGCGCCATCCGCCTGTGGGACACCGCCGGATTGCGGCGCAAAGCAAACGTCAAAGACAAGCTTGAAACCATGTCCAATCAGGACACCTTGCGCGCCATTCGGTTTGCGGAAGTCGTGCTGCTGTTGCTGGATTCTGACGGCGTACTGGACAAGCAGGATCTGACTATCGCGCGACAGGTGCTGGATGAAGGGCGCGGCCTGATTATCGGTGTGAACAAGTTCGACAAGGTTGACGATCCGGCTGCGGTCATGGGCCGGTTGAATGATCGTTTGCAAACATCTCTGGCGCAGGCCAAGGGTGTCACGACCATGCCGCTTTCCGGGCTGGAGGGGTATAACCTCGACCGTGTGCTGGAAACGGCTTTTGAAGCGCGCAAAACCTGGTCCACCCGCCTGTCTACCGCGCTGCTGAACAAGTGGTTGAGCTATCACACCGAGCGCCATCCGCCGCCGTTGGTGGCCGGGCGACGGATCAAGTTGCGCTATGCGACGCAGGTCAAGTCGCGCCCACCGACCTTTGCGGTTTTCGGTTCCCGCGTTTCCGAACTGCCGGGCTCCTATCAGGGCTACCTGATCAATGCTCTGCGTGAGGACTTTGACCTGTGGGGCACGCCAATCCGGCTGTTGCTGCGCGCAGGTCAGAACCCGTACTCGAAAAAGAAATAATCGAGACCGGCTTAGCCCGGGATGAAAGCGCCGTTTTCCAGCTGTTGCCAGCGGTCTTCGTCACCTGCTTGCGGTTCCCATCCTTCAATCTCAGCCAAAAAGCGTTCGCCGTTGGCGGTGCAGGATGCCAGAGCCAGTTTGACGAAAGTGCCGGTGATGCAAGACGGTTCAGGCAGCGTTTTCGGATCTTCGCCCGGGTAGGCATCGGCGCGCATGGTGGTGCGGATACGCCCGGGATCGACGATGTTGGCGCGAACCGGGGTGCCTTTGATTTCCTTGACATAGGACTGCAGGACAAACTCCATCGCTGCCTTGGCCGCACCATAGGGCGACCAGTAGGACCGCGGGTGCAAGGCCGCACCGCTGGAGACCGCAATCAGGCGTCCGGCATCGGAAGCGCGCAGCAGATCATGAAAGGCATAGAGCTGGTATTGCAGCGCAGAGAGGTTGGTCGCGATGATTTTGTCGAACTCAGCCGCTTCCATCTGCGCGACAGGCATCAGGGTGCCAAGCATACCGGCGTTGGAGACCAGAATATCCAGCTTGCCAAAGCGCTCATGAACAATATTCGACAGCTCAATCGCCGGTTCAGGCCGCGCGACGTCAAAGGGTACGAGAATGGCTCGGTCGTACCCCTGTGCGCGCAAGCTATCGTCAATGGCTTCGAGGTCGTCGCTGGTCCGGGCTGCGATAATGATGTCCGCACCTTCGGCTGCAAAGCGCTGCGCTACGGCGGCACCAATGCCTCGCGTCCCGCCCGTGATCAGGGCGAGGCGTCCCTCTAGCTGGCTCATGTTTTTTAGTTTCCTGTGCTTGAAATCAGCGTTCCAATGGCGTCATCGCCATCAGCCGAACGCAAGCCGCCGTTGGCTTGTAAGTCAACACCATTGCGCTGCTTGGGACGCGGGTCAGCGTCACGCAGGGTTTGCCACGCATCCAGAATCCGAAGCTGCAAGTCGTCGCTTTGCGTAAATGGTGCACGCTCCGCGGCTCCCAATAACGAAAGTGACACCACGTGAACGTAAGGCAAAAGACGCGAGTTCTTGACGTTGGGGTGGTCCACGGCCGGGGTCCATGTCAGCGCAGCAGCAATCCAGGCAATGCCCGCAATCGCGCCGCCAAGGGCAAAGCCGAATACAAGGCCCGTGAGGTGGTCAAAAAACCGAATGGCGCGCGACCGAACCAGCTTGAACAAGGGGATGGTCAGGATCGATGCCACGATGAACGTTCCAACGAAAAGCAGGCCACCAGCAATGATTTTCGCGATTGTTTCGCTGTCCACCCATGCCTTTGTGAACTGCTCATAGACCGTGCCATTGAACGTCAGCGCGACATAGAGACCCGCCGCAAAACAAACGATGAGCAGCAACTGCCGAATAAACCCCCACATGAAGGAATAGAGGCTGGTCACGGCAATGACAAATATGATCGCGATATCGACCCAGTTCATAAGCGCTCTGTCGTTGTAGTTTTGATCAATTTGTTAAACATCTAGCCCAAAGCATCATCGAATGAAAACAGGACTTATTTACGGCAGATTCATCTGAACGCCTTTTGCCTGTTTTTGATCAGTCCTTTTGGCGTCGCGAAATACCCAAAAAGGCTGTCAATTCTGTCACGTGCTTGGTGTGGTGTTCGTTCAAGGCGGAGCGGGTGCGTTTGGTCTTGCCGCGTGCGGGCGGGAAGGGTGCAACGACGCTATCAAAGCCCAGTTTTTCTGCTTCTTTCAGTCGCTGCGGCGTGAGCGGGACGGGTCGCACTTCGCCGGTCAGGCCAATTTCGCCAAACAGCACCGTATCGCCGGGGACCGGCTGTTTGGCGATGGAAGAGATGAGCGCAGCGGCGACTGCGAGATCGGCTGCTGGTTCAGACAGGCGCAGACCACCCGCCACGTTCAGGAACACGTCCTGACTGGCAAAGTTGATCCCACATCGGCTTTCCAGCACGGCCAAGACCATCGCCAGCCGACCAGTGTCCCAGCCCACAACGGTCCGTCGCGGCGTGCCGAGCGGGGAGGGATTGACCAGCGCTTGTATTTCGACGAGCACCGGCCGCGACCCTTCGATCCCGGCAAAAACGGCAGTTCCGCTGGGCGCTGGTCCGCCGCCTTCGCCGCGTTGTCCGAGAAACAGGCTGCTGGGGTTGGTTACCGCGGCAAGACCATCGCCTGCCATCTCGTAAACCCCTATTTCGTCCGCTGGGCCAAAGCGGTTCTTGATGGCGCGCAGGATCCGGAATGGATGGCCGCGTTCGCCTTCAAAGTGCAGCACGGCATCCACCATGTGCTCCACCACCTTGGGCCCGGCAATCGAGCCTTCCTTGGTGACGTGTCCGACGAGGATCAGCGCTGTACCCCGACGCTTGGCAAGGCCAATCAACTCCTGCGCAGAGCCGCGCACTTGCGCCACGGTGCCGGGTGCGGACTCCAAAGTGTCCAGATACATGGTCTGGATCGAGTCAATGATCAGTAAGTCTGGTGCGGTCGGACCGTCAAAGGTTGTCAGAATATCACGAACAGCGGTTCCGGCGGCGAGCTGGACTGGCGCGTCGGCTGCCTCCAACCGTTCAGCGCGCAAGCGCACCTGATCCACAGATTCTTCACCACTGACATAGGCGACTGTTACCGGCTTTCGGCCTTCCGAACCGCGCGCCAGTTTGGCTGCGGTTTGCAGCAGCAATGTTGATTTTCCGATCCCCGGATCGCCGCCGATCAGCAAAGCGGAACCCGGCACCAAACCGCCGCCGGTTACCCGATCCAACTCTGCGTCGCCTGTGCGCAAGCGCGGTGGGGGATCGGCGGCTCCGGTCAGCTCAACCAGATTGAGCGTTGCGCCGCCGCCAATGCCGGGCGCGCGACCGCCTTTCTTTCCCAGCCCGCCCGGGGTTCCCGTGGCAACTGTCTCTTCGACCAGCGAATTCCAGGAATCGCACTGTTCGCATTTCCCGGACCAGCGGGAGGAAACGGCGCCGCACTCCTGACAAACGTATTGTGATCGCGCCTTGGCCACTTAATCCCGTCCTGTCAAAAACGCCTGAAGTGGCGGAAAATCGCTGTTGTCCAGTTCAGAAACCTGCCCCGTCCAGCCAATGCTGCCTTCGTACAGAAAAGCCACACGCTGGCAGACCTTTCGCACCGATGCGATGTCGTGCGTAATCATGACAGCCGCCGCTCCGGTTTTCGCGATGGTGTCGGCCATCAGCGTGTCAATCAGCCCGGCCGAGATGGGGTCCAGTCCCGTGGTGGGTTCATCAAAAAACAGAATCTCAGGTTCAGCGGCCAAAGCCCGCGCCAAACCCGCGCGTTTCTGCTGCCCGCCAGACAGATCAGCGGGCCGACGCTCGGCCAGACTGGCTTCCAGACCGACAGCCTCAAGCATGGCCAGAGCGCGGTCCCGCGCTTGTTTTCGGTTCATCCCTTCAGCCTGCGTGAGGCGAAAGGCGATGTTTTCCCAAATGGTCAACGAGTCAAACAAAGCCGCGCCCTGAAACAGCATTCCAATCCGCGCACGAGCGTCCGCAGCTTCTCGGCCTTGAGCGGTGCGCAGCTCCACACCCCCCAACTCGAGTGTTCCGGATTGGGCCGGCAAGAGGCCCAGAATGGCTTTGAGCGTGACTGATTTGCCGGTGCCTGAACCACCCAGCAAAGCCAGGGTTTCGCCGGGTGCAACCTCAAAGCCAAGGTCGTGAATGATCGACTTGCCGCCAAGGGTAACGCTGAGGTTTTGGATGCGGAGAATGGCTTCAGTCATCACACGATCCCGAACAACAAAGCCGTGAGCAGGAAATTCGAAGCCAGAATGGCAATGGCGCTGGAAACAACCGCTGAAGTCGTTGCCCGGCCCACGCCCTCAGCACCCGCTGATGCTGTAAAACCGTGAAAGCAGCCCATGACAGCGATCAGGTAACCAAAGACCGCCGCCTTGATCAGACCGCTGCTCAAGTCACCACCGGTGAGGAACCGCATGACATTGGAAATGAACAAAGGCCCATCAAAACCCAACTGCAGGACAGCGACGGAGTAGCCGCCCAGAATGCCAATGACGTCTGCTGCCAGAACCAACAAGGGCAGGGAGATCGTTGCGGCGAGAATACGCGGAGCCACCAGATAGCGCATGGGATCGACCCGCAAGGTGCTGAGCGCATCAATCTGCTCGGTGACACGCATGGCCCCGAGCTCAGCGGCCATGGCTGCGCCCATGCGGCCAGAGACCATGAGACCGGCAAGGACCGGACCCAGTTCCCGCGCAATGGACAAGGCAACAACCTGAGGAACAGCTGCCTCAGCACTGAAACGCTCAAATCCTGTGTAGGACTGAAGCGCCAGCACCATCCCGGTGAACAAAGCCGTAAGACCCACCACGGGCAGGGAAAAATAGAAAAACTCGGCAACCTGTCCGATGAAGACACGGGGGTAAAACGGCGGAGCAAAAACGCGCCAAGTGGCCTGAAACGCAAACAGCGTGCGCGCGCCCACGCCAGCCAGCAAGCCCATCAGCCCGGCACCAATTCTCGCTAGTCCGTCCAGAATCCAGTTCACGCTGGTTCTCAATCGCCCCTTAATCAAACCGCTAGTGGCTGAGATACGCCCTTTTTGCGCGCCGGGAAAGGCTGGTGAGGATTTCGTAGCTTATGGTCTTTGCTGCATCGGCAAATCGATCAACCGTTAAGTCTCCGCCGATGACTTCAACGGACTCGCCGATCCGCCGCAGCGCCGCAGGGGCATCGGTGAGGTCGAGCACGACTGTATCCATGGAAACCCGCCCCACTTGTGGACACAGACTCTGCCCCAGACGCACCATCACCCGGTCTGAAGCCGCACGAGGCCAGCCGTCGGCGTAGCCCAGAGCAATGACGCCCAGATGGGTCGTGCGCTGGGCGACCCACGTGCCGCCATAGCCTACGGGTGCGCCAGCCTCCACGGTGCGCAGTTGAACCAGTGGTGCGTGAAGTTGGACAGCGGGTTGCATGGGGTTCTCCCCCGTCTCAGGCGTCGGATTGCCACCAAACAACGCCAGCCCGGGTCGACCCATGCCAATCCGCAGGAAGGCATCACCCAGAAAATGTCCCGAGCTGTTGATGAGCGACGGGATGAAAGCGCGGTTTGCTGCCACAGCCATCGCCCCTTCAAAGGCTGCCAATTGCGCCGCGTTGGATGGATTGTCTGGTTCTTCTGCACTGGCCAGATGGGACATCAGGATCGCAGTTTTCGCCTGTTGCCAAGTATCCGTCGTAACCGCCTCCGCGACGTCACGGGGCAGTAGGCCCAACCGGTTCATACCCGTATCCACGTGCACTGTTGCATCGCGGTGGCCCTGCCAGCCCCGGATTTGTTCCAGTGTGTTGAGCACGGGGGTCAGGCTGTGTTTTTCAAAGGCTGCGACTTCCGAAAGTCCTTCCAGCACGCCAATCCACGGCCCTTCGCCCAGCGTCTCACGCAGGGTTCGTCCCTCCGCCAACGTCGCCACGAAAAAGCGGGATGCGCCGGCATCGCGTAGTACCGGCGCACAGGCCTCTACGCCCAGCCCATAGGCGTTGGCCTTCACGACAGCCGCAGAACCCAGGGCGCTCCGGGCATTGAGTAACTGCCAGTTTTGGGCAACAGCAGATAGGTTGATGGTCAGCGTTGGCTGATGCGAAGCAGTCATGGGCGTTTCTGAAATCAGTGGGTTTCAGAGTTTGTACGGGACGGTGTCGATAAAGCAAAGCTGCTGGGGAAACTCCCATTCAATAAACAGCCCGTTCCAAACATCAACATAGCCCTGTACCCGCACCCGCTGCCCGACCCAGTTTGCAGGATCAGGCCAGAGTTGGCGCACTGTGCGCAGTGGTTTGTTTTGCAGCGAGACGGTGAAATCTGTCCGGTAGTCGGGACCAAAGTTGAAGAACCAGCGTTCGCGTCCTTCGAAAATATCGAGGACCATGCCTTCAACCACCATGAAAGGGCTCGGAGCAGTCGTTGAGTCGTCCAGATCTGCGGCTGCAAATATCGGGACATCAAGGCTCAAAGGCTCACACTGTGTTGGAAAACGATGCTCGTCGACCCATTCCAGTGGGCCAAATTGAGCCGTGAGTGACTGATGCAGGGAAGAACCTGTTTCTGCCCACGCTGCTTCGGCTAGCCAGAGACCGCAACAAAACGCTAGTGTAGCGCCGAGAAACCCAAAGGGATGAGAAGCGGTGAACGAAAACGCGAACACGGGGCGTACACTCTATCTGGTTGATGGATCGGCTTATATCTTTCGTGCATATCATGCTTTGCCGCCGTTGACGCGCTCTGATGGAACACCCGTGGGTGCGGTTCGTGGGTTCATGACCATGATGTTGCGGCTCGTCGAAGATCATGCGCGCGACTACATCGGCGTCATTTTCGATTCCAAAGGCGATACTTTCCGCAACGAGATTTACGATCAGTACAAAGCCAACCGGGACGCACCGCCCGAAGACTTGATTCCCCAATTCCCCCTGGTCCGCGATGCCACGCGTGCCCTGAACCTATCCTGTATCGAACGCGAAGGGTTTGAGGCTGACGACATCATCGCAACCTATGCCAAGCTGGGCGCAGAGGCCGGTCTGGATGTCGTAATCGTGTCTTCGGACAAGGACTTGATGCAGCTGGTTAACGACCGGGTCTGCATGCTCGACCCCATGAAGCAAAAGACGCTGCGCCATGATGAGGTGGTCGAAAAGTTCGGCGTTGGCCCTGACAAGGTGGTCGACGTGCAGTCGCTGGCCGGTGACAGCGTTGATAACGTACCGGGGGTCCCGGGTATCGGTATCAAGACAGCGGCCTTGCTGATCAACGAATATGGCGACCTCGACACGCTTCTCGAACGCGCGGGTGAGATCAAGCAAAACAAGCGCCGTGAGAACCTGATTGAATTTGCGGATATGGCGCGGATTTCCAGAGATCTGGTGCGTCTGGATACGGCGGTTCCGGACCTGCCGGACCTCGAAGACCTCCGCCACGAAGCGCACAGCGACGAAACCCTGCTCGAATTTTTGCAGCTGATGGAATTCAAGTCCATTGCGCAGAAAATGGGCATGCAGGTCGAAGTCCAAAGCGTGGTCGAAGCGCCCCAAGCACAAAAAGAAGTCCCGATCTCAGAAAACAAATACGAGCTTGTAACCACGCTCGACGCCCTCGACCGTTGGATCGAGCGCGCCTGTGAAGCACGGCTTGTGGCCTTTGACAACCAAACGACATCGTTGGATCAGCAGCAGGCGGAATTGGTCGGGGTATCGCTGTGTATTGAGCCGGGCGAAGCGTGTTACATCCCGCTGGCGCACAAACCCGGTGATCTGATCAGCGAGACACCCGCGCAGATCCCGATGGCGGAGGCGATAGGCCGCCTCAAGCCACTTTTGGAGAGCCCCGCTGTCCTCAAAATCGCACACAACGCCAAATATGATATGGCCGTTTTGCTGCATTCCGGTATCCGCGTTGGTCCGGTTGATGACACCATGTTGCTGAGCTTTGTGCTCGATGGCGGCAAGCATAATCACGGGCTTGATGAGCTATCAGACCGCATGCTTGGGCACAAAACCATCGCCTACAAGGAAGTGGCTGGCGTGGGGAAGAGCCAGGTGACGTTTGACTACGTGACATTGGACAAAGCGCTCGATTATGCCGCTGAAGACGCCGACATTGCCATGCGGCTGCATCGTCGCCTGAAAGCCCGATTGGTGCCGGAAAAGATGGCGACGCTGTATGAAACGATGGAGCGACCGCTGATCGGTGTGCTGACCGACATGGAGCGTGAAGGCATCAAGGTTGACCCCCAACTGCTTTCCCGCATGTCGTCCGAATTTGCGCAAGACAGCGCGCGCCTGGAAGATGAAATTCATGAACTGGCCGGGGAAAGCTTCAACATCGGCTCGCCCAAGCAATTGGGTGAGATTCTGTTTGGAAAGCTGGGTTTGCCCGGTGGCAAGAAAACCGGCAAAACCGGTGCCTATTCTACGGGTGCCGAGGTGCTCGAAGGTCTGGCGGCACAAGGGCATGATCTGCCTTCCCGCATTCTGGATTGGCGGCAGGTTAACAAGCTCAAGTCTACCTATACCGACGCCTTGCAAACCCAGATCAACCCACGGACCAAGCGCGTCCATACCTCTTATGCCATGACAGGCGCACAGACAGGTCGCTTGTCCTCCACGGACCCGAATTTGCAGAACATCCCGGTACGGACCGAGGCGGGTCGGAAAATTCGATCAGCCTTTATTGCTGAGCCGGGGTGCAAGCTGGTTTCAATCGACTATTCGCAGATCGAGTTGCGCCTGACCGCGCACATGGCTGAGGAAGAAACCCTGCGTCAGGCGTTCCGCGACGGACTGGATATTCATGCCATGACCGCCAGTCAGGTCTTTGGCGTTCCAATCGAAGGCATGGATCCCATGGTCCGCCGCAACGCCAAAGCCATCAATTTCGGCATCATTTATGGCATTTCAGCCTTTGGTCTCGCCAACAATCTGGGCATTTCCAATGGGGAAGCCAAGGACTTCATCGATCAGTACTTCCAGCGTTTCCCAGGCATTCGCGAATACATGGAGCGGGCCAAGCTGTACGGGCATGATAATGGCTTTGTGCAGACCCTTTTTGGGCGAAAAATTCACCTTTCCGGCATTGCTGACAAGAACTTTGCCAAGCGCGGCTTTGCCGAACGCCAGGCGATTAACGCGCCAATTCAGGGTACGGCTGCGGACATCATAAAGCGCGCCATGCTGCGGATGCCTGAGGCGCTCAGGGCGGCGGGTTTGAAAGGCAAAATGCTGCTTCAGGTGCACGATGAACTGATTTTTGAGGCGCCTGAAGCCGAAGCAGAGCAGCTGGTGGCAGTCGCTCGTGAAGTCATGGAAACCGCCCCTAGCCCGGTGATCGAGTTGGCCGTGCCATTAGTGGCGGATGCCGGGGTGGCTGACAACTGGATGGAAGCGCATTAGCGGGGAGTTGTGAAAATGGCTGAAAACAAAGGTGCCGCAAACAAGAATCAGGCCTACGCCATCAGCGATGTCGAGGGCACGCGCAAGCTCTATGCAGGATGGGCTGATACCTATGACAGTGATACCACCGAGGGCATGGGCTATGTCGCGCACGAGGTCGTTGCGGATCTGGCGGCGGAGTTTCTTGATAAAGGCACGCCTGTTCTCGATATCGCGTGCGGGACGGGCATGTTGGGGACAGAACTGCGAGAGCGGGGTTTTTCCATCATCGACGGGCTGGATCTAAGCCCGGAAATGCTGGCCAAGGCCGCGGCGCTGGGCGTCTATCGCAATCTGGGTGAGCTGGACATGACAAAGCCCTATGACATCGAAGACGGAACGGTCGAAGCGCTGACGTGCTGTGGGATTTTCGGGCCTTCGGTGATCGGGCCAGAACACCTTGTCCATCTGGCCCCGCCGATGAAATCCGGTGCTCGAGCCGTGATTTCGATCAATGGTAAAGGCTATGAAGAGCGGCCCTTTGAAGACGCGCTGGAAGCGTTGTTCGATGATGGCCTGTTCCGGGAGATTTATCGCGGTTTCAACGACTATCTGCCCAAGGAAGACATCGACGCGCTCTACGTCGTGCTGGAACGCTTCTAGCCCGACAACAGGAGCGAAAGGACAAAGGCGGCCAGTAGCACTCCCATCAGCCGGTTAAACCAGACAATCCGTCTGCCCACGTTCAGCCAGTCCCGCAGCATTGCACCAGCGACCAGCCACGCGGTGTTGAAAATCGCGGTTGTCGCCATGATGATCAATGCGGCAGTCACAGCACCGCCAAAGTCGATGGTCCCGGCTGCCATCACACTTGACGTGACGGTTACAGCCATGGACCAGACTTTGGGATTGAGCCACTGAAAGCCCGCCATTTTCAGAAAGCCAATGGGTTCGCGGTCGTCCTTGCCCGCGTTGAGCGTCGTGGTTGTTGCGACCTGCCAGGCCAGATAGAGCAGATAGGCGGAGCCTGCGATTTTCAGGATGGTTTTGAAGATGGGAGCGGCTTGAAAAACCGGTCCAAGACCCAGACCGACGCAAAGCACCAACACGGGAAAGCCAAGGACGATCCCCAGCAGCATCGGCAGAGACCGGCGCAATCCATGCTGCACGCCTGATGCGGCGAGCAAGAGATTGTTTGGGCCGGGCGTCACCGTGAGCAGCGACATGGTTGTAAAAACGAGGAAAAGGTCGGTCATTGTTTTGCGGGTCTGAGCATGATGCCCAAGAGGACCACGCCTGAGACCTGCACGCCATACCGAAAGACGCGGTGTTCAAGGAAATTTGCCCTTCGCTCCTCTCAACGAATGCGAAGAGAGGGAGACGAAGGTGCCGTTCAGCTGATTTTGGGCGATCAGCCTTTGCCGAAAATTTGGGTGCTGGGCAACACTCAAGATGGCTGGCACCTTCGTCCCTAACCTCAAGATTTGGTCAGTAGGGAACGAGCGGTTACTGACCGGATGGTTAGAACTTCGCGATAGCGTTGACGAACAGACCTTGCTTGTCGAACGAAACGTTCGTCAGGTTGTCATCAAAAGCACCAAAGTTGTAACCACCACCAATCTTGAGGTTATCACCAACGTGGCGGTAAACCGCCGCGAGAGCTCCGTATCGAATGGCACTTTCGCCAGAGTTGCCGACGTTGCCCTGCCACATCACGCGGCCTTCGAGCAAAGCGTCCCAATTCTTGACGACGTGCCAGTCAACACGCCCCACCAACAGGTGGATGTTTGAGCCATACCAGTCGGTACAGGACCGGCAGGACGTTACTTCCCCGACTTTCACGCCGTATTTTGCGCCAATGTCGAAGTTTCTTGTGACCTGGAAGATCGCATCGGCTTCACCGATGAGCGAGCGCTGACGGTAGTTCGCGACACCGCTACCGGTCTCTTCAGCCGTTTCGGCCTGAGTCCGGGTTGGCAGGTCATAGAGCGCCGTTGCGCGGACCAGGAAGTTCAGACGGTCGTTATCGATCGGCCGGTAAGCCGCGCCGATGGACGCTTCTAGGAAGTTCCCATCCTCAAAGTTGCCGTTGTACTCGGAGAATACTGCGGCGGCATTGGCCACCAGTCGCCAGCTTGGAGAAATGCTGGCTGAAGCGTTGCCTTTGAGAACGTAGGTTGCGCGGGTGTCGTTTTCACCGTTTGCATCTTCGTCCTCTGAGCTTTCTTCCCACCGGTATTCAGCCGCTGCCCCGACTGTCAGCCCGTCATTGCCGTACTGAGCCCGAACGGTCGCAGCGCGGCGGTTCAGGAAGGGGTTGTCTTCGCTCGCTTCTGCAAACTGATTTTCACGGACCTGGCCGACTTCGGCAGTCAGGCCGAAGGTCAGGCTTTCGGACATGGCGTAGTTGACACCAAAGGCGTGCTGCAGCGAGTTGACCGAGGTACCAGCATGGGCAATGCGTTCACTGAAATGGAAGTCGAGGCCATTGTCGAAGCGTGCATTACCGCCAAAGTTCAGCGTTCCGCCCAGTTGCCCTTGACCTGTTCCCGCATTGGTGCGGTTCGTCAGCTCATAGGCAGCGTTAAGGCGGATGTAGTCGTTGACGGTGACATCCGTACCAATGGATGCGAACACGTTGTCCAAGGCATCCGAAGTGCCGGAGTTGTCGAAATCAGAGCCAACCTGGGCATTGATTTCGATATTTTCCGTGACTTGCGCAGCCGCACGAACACCGACCCGGCCACCGTTGACACCGCTGGAATTCTGCAGATCGTATTGACCAAACAGTCCAAAGGTATAGCCGCCAAAGGTCGCCCCGATGTCGCCGCCCAGGGTCGTGGCCTGAGCTGTTTGGACATCAGCAACCGTGGTTTCTGAATACCCCAGACCAATGCCGGCGGTGATGTTTTCGAACTTGAAGTTCGCATCAACATTGGCACGACGGTCCTGTGAGTCCTGCGTCACGTTGTTGGTCTGGTCATAGCGGGCCGAGAGGCTCAAGGGGCCAAAGGGTGCCGCTACGTTAGCGCCAAACTGGTTGATTTCGTCGGCGGTGTAGGAGCCTGTCCCGGCAAAACCAGCATCGCGGTGCTGGAAATAGCCCGAAGCGCGTCCGGCAAAGTCAGCGCCAAAGTCTGCCGCTGCGAAGGAAGCTTCGACGCGGTAACCAACTTCACCCTGCAGACCGTTGTTCGGGTTCACCAGAACTTCGATCTCGTCGCCGACCTGCGTTCCTGCTGCGATATCCGCGGCTTCGGCAGCGTCGTCGACCGTGGCATCCCACCCGGCATAGGTGCCGATGAGCTCAAGGTCGTTTCCAGAAAGGGTAAAGTCCGTATCCTGAACCAGGGTCTGACTGCCCGTTTGTTCGCCGCTAACCGGGTCGCGGGAGACGATTGTCACGGTCAGGTCTTCGAGGTTGGTCAAATCACCGACAATGGACAGTGTTCCGCCCGTTGGGATCAGGTTTTGAACGGCTGCTGGCGTCTGCGTTTCGTTAACGAAATAACCACCATCCAGCGATCCAAAGGATACGTAAGGATCGCCGTTGCTCTGCGCGACTTCACCCCGAATATAGGTGGAACCACCCAGTTGGATGGTTGCGTCGGCTTCAATCAACTGCTTGTCGATCAGACCGCGCTGATCGCGGATGGCCGTTGCACCGATATTGAAGTACTTGCCAATCCACGCAGAGGCTCGACCACCATAGAACAGGTCAGAGAAATCCGCGCCCAGTGGCGTGTACTCGTATTCGGACACAAGATAAACTTCGTCGCCCGACGTTCCTGTGCCGTATGACACCAGAAAGCCATCATCCACGGTTGAAGGCAGGGGTTCAAACAGGATCACGCGACCCTGAATGTAGTCGATATCGTAGTCTTCGCCGTAGACAAGGACGCGACGCTCTTTGACGATGTCGTTGAACGGGTCGCGCACTTCGACCGTCAATCGCTCACCGCCAACGGTCAGATCCTGGTAGGAAAAGAAGTAAACCGAGTTACCGGTCCCGCGGAATTCATCGCGGTGCGGCACGGTTCCCTGCTGAGCACCAAAGGCATCAACAGAAAGGTAGGCGTCGCCGTTTGCGTTGGCTTGTTCAGTCCGGAATTTGAGCTGCGCGCCGTAAAGGGAACGGTTCACG
>JBMTIF010000008.1:0-14772 GCA_049437045.1 Alphaproteobacteria bacterium
CGCCGGACAGCGTTTCGGTCGTGAAGCGAACCTTCAGTGGCTTTTGTTCAGCCCCCAGCGCATCCATAAAACTGCCGGCCATTGCTGGCGCGGTATAGGGCGCGCCGAGGTCCATACCTTCGCAGGCATCAAGGAAGGCTGCGGTATCGCGCACGGTGCGGGTAAGAAAACCATCAATGGCCATACCGCCCCACCCTTCACCGCTGAGGGGACCACTGGGCAGGCGTGCCCGAGTGGGCTTGAAGCCAACCAGACCACAGGACGAAGCCGGAATACGCACCGAACCGCCCCCGTCTGAGCCATGAGCCGCCGGAACAATACCAGCCGCAACCGATGCTCCAGTGCCGCCCGAAGACCCGCCGGGCGTATGATTGAGGTTCCAAGGGTTCCGGGTCGGCGCGCCATAAACCTGCGCTTCGGTCGCAGGCCCGACACCGAACTCTGGTGAAGCCGTGCGCCCAAAGGTAACCACCCCGGTGTCTCGCACACGCTCGAACATGGCGGAGTTAACTGGCCATTTCATGTTTTGGGTGAGCTTGGAGCCATTGTTGGTCGGAAAATCGACCGCAGCGATCCCGAGATCCTTGATGAGAAAAGGTACGCCTTGGAACGGTCCTGCTGGCAACCCTTGTTCAATACTGCGCCGGGCAACATCGCGACCATCGATGACAATAGCGTTCAGCGCGGGGTTGTGTGTGTCTGCAAGCTCCAGCGCGATATCCAACAGTTCAGACGCCGATACCTGTTTACTGGCGACCATTTCAGCCAAGCCAGTTGCGTCCTGCTCCAAGTAATCTTGCTTCACGGTCTGATTCCTCCCCTTGTGTCCTGCTGTTCCCAACCTGCCTCCCCGCAGGTCCAAGCGCATGATGAAGTGTTTTCAGTGGCCTTGGAAAGTCCCCTTTTGCCCTTGACGCGCACCTTTTGCCCCGCAGAGTGTCAGAACGACGATTTAAGGAGCACGAAACACCATGTCTCAGAGCGCCGACATTCTCATCACCAATGCCCGAGCCATGACGATGGACCACCAGAACCCACGCGCTTCGGTGATTGCAGTGAAGGGAAACAGGATACTCGCTGTTGGTGGCGAAGAATTGCAATCGCTGGCTGGACCCAACACCCAGATCATCGACGCTGGCGGCAACACGGTGATTCCGGGATTCATTGATAGCCACGTGCACCTGTTTGGCGGCTCAGGCGAGTTGGACTGCCTCAACCTCGCCCATACGTCTGGCGAGACAGCGCTGACGGATGCTGTTCGCGCGGAGAGCAAGCGCAAACCGGACGATCAGCTGCTCTATGCCGTATGCGCGAGCTATAATCTGCTGGGTGACGGTATCGCTCTGGACCGTCACGCCCTTGATCGCGTGATGCCGGATCGCCCTTTTGCCATCATGGCCGCCGACCATCACACGGTCTGGGCCAACACCAAAGCGCTTGAAATGGCTGGAATTCTTCACGGTGGGCCAACCGGACCGGACGGTGAAATCGTCATGGGTGCGGATGGAACCGCTACCGGTGCTTTGCTGGAAACAAGCGCCTTTGCTCACGTGCTCCGGTTTACGGAATTGGGCGGAAGGGACTTTCTGGGCTACGTCACCGGTGACGATCCCGAACCGCCTGCGACACCTGAAGAGCGAGAACGGGATAAGGCCGCACTGCGAGCGGGTTTACGGCACTGTGCCAAGCTGGGCGTAACCAGTGTGCACAACATGGACGGAAACCTTTATCAGATGGAGCTTCTGGCCGAACTTGAGCAAGAGGGCGACTTGCTGTGCCGGGTTCAAATCCCCTGTCACCTGCGAAACACTCACCCCCTCTCCAAGCTGGAAGAAGCCCTGTACATGCAGGAGCGCTATCGCTCGCAGATGCTGTACTCGGGACGGGTGAAAATGTTCATGGATGGCGTGATGGACAGCTACACCGCGCTGATGGTCGAACCGTACCCGGACCGTCCAGACACCTGCGGGGTAGAGGTCTTTACCGTCGAAGCCTTCAACGAGGCTGTGATCAAAGCCGACGGCATGGGGCTGCAGATTAGTGTTCACTGCTGTGGCGACGGCGCCGTTCGGCGCGTGCTTGACGGCTACGAGGCAGCCATAAATGCCAATGGTCGTCGCGATAGCCGCCACCGGATCGAGCACGTGGAAACTGTCACAGATGTCGATATTCCCCGGTTCAAGGAATTGGGCGTCATCGCCTCCATGCAGCCCTTGCACTCTGCGGCTGCGGGCCTGTTCCCCAACATTCCACCGGGCATGATCTACCATGATCGCCAAATCAGGAATGCCTTTGCCTGGCAAACACTGCGCGATGCAGGGGCGACTTTGGCCTTTGGCACCGATTGGCCCATTGTCCCGTTGGAGCCGCTGGTGTCGGTCGCTGCGGCCATGTTTACGACCAAGCCGGATGAGCGCTGGGTGGACCAATCCCAATCGCTTGAGGATACCCTTGCTTCCTATACCATCGACGGTGCTTACACGGAGTTTGCTGAAGATCAAAAGGGTATGCTGAAGGCTGGAATGCTGGCGGATATCGCCATTCTCTCGAGTGATCTGGAGGCCAATGATGCCGCTGCAATGAAAGCGACAGAAGCGGTCGTGACCCTCTGCGATGGTCGCATGGTCCACGACGGGCGCTAGTCAGGAGATAAGGGGGAACGGCACCATATCCATTGTTCTTGGTCACCTGATCCGGATGAAGAACCTGAAGTACTTGATGCCGTTTTACGGTTTGGGGTGGGTTCTGCTGGTGCTGAATTTCAGCCCGTGGCTGTTGCTTGCCATCGTCTGGGGATGCCTGTTGCAGTTCATGTTCGAATACGTTCTTCACCGCTTTGCTTATCACGGTGAACCACCGGCGGACCAAAGCGCCTTTTCCAAGCTGTATCGCACCCACATTGCCCACCACGAATTCCCGACAGACCCCCGCTTTTTCGCCGGTGATGCCCCTTGGTACGGGGTGCGGGTTGCGGCACTGGTTGCAGTACTGCATGGACTGGCGTTCTGGCCTTTGCTTGGGCTGAACAGCGCGGTAGTCGTCGCGACCAGTGCAACATTTGTCGGCGGAATCAGCGCTTATCTGTTTTACGAATACTGTCACACGCTGGCCCATGTTTCAGTACGCAAAGGCCCGTTCGGGCAGTGGGTGACACGCACCCATCTGGCCCATCATTATCAGGACCATCACGCGACCTTTCATGTCAGCGCCGGTATGGGGTGGATTGATTGGATCTTGGGAACCGCGTTTGACAAAGCGCGTGCGCGAGAACGGTTTGATGCCGAAACCCATGGCAGTCTGGGCATGGACCGCAATGACCCAAGGCTGGTTACCGCAAGAAAAGAGCTCGGACTTAGTGATCCGAAGCTCTAGCAGCCTGCCGGATCGCTTCCTGCAGCTGTGCCAGTGCTTGCACATCGATGGCCCGCGTTCCGTTGCTATCCAAAACCTGAGAACAGGAACCGTGGAAAGACCGGACGCCAACAGCCCACAGGTCAGGCACCACTGCCCCCAAAACGCCGCTTCCAGCCATGATTTCGATGTCGTTTGATGCGGTCTCGATCATGCGGCCAATAACCGCTTGACCCTCAATTGCCTTAGGCGCACCGCCCGAGGTCAAGATACGCTCAAACCCGAGTTTTTGGGCTGTGAGGACAGCAGTAACGGGGTCAGTAATGGTGTCAACGACGCGATGCAGCGTCTGCCCAAGTCCCTGAGCAGCCTGACACAGGACCGACAAAACAGGTTCATCGAGTGCGCCATGACCATCACTTGCGCCCAGCACCACCCCAGCCAAACCCGCGTCACGGACGTGCTGTATCTCATCCATCATGACGTCAACTTCGCTGTTGGAAAAACAGAAGTTGCCTGCGCGGGGACGGATCATGGCATAGACAGGGACGGGGCTGGATGCCGCATGTCGTATTAGCCCCGGTGTCGGGGTCAGCCCCCCCAAGCCAAGGGCGCTGCACAACTCGATCCGGTCTACCCTTGCGGCAAGGGCCAGGTCGAAGTCGCCGGGAGTATCGACGCAGATTTCCAGCGTCGCCTGCCCCCGCTCAGGCATCTTGGAGATAGCCACAAAAGCGGAAATCATCATCAAGGCAGATGATATCTTGCGCCGCCCGCGCCTCAATCCGCCCCATCTGCTCCAAACCCATGACACGCGCCGGAATCGTGATGGCCATCCGCAGTGCCGCTGCGGGTTCAATGCCAATCCGACTGATTAGCCGATGCAAACCATCGGCCTGTGTCAGATGGGCGCCAGCCAGTGAACCTTCGGCATTGATCAGCTTTCCATCCTGCAAATGAACCTCATGACCATAAAGGTTGAAGTGATCTGGCCCGCCAATGGTCGGCATGGCATCAGAGACGAGGAACATTCGGTCAGGAACAGGTCGCGCGCGAATGGCCAAAGCGATCATTTCTTCGGCAACATGCTCACCATCCACGATCATGCCGGTGTAAGCGTCGGAATTAATGAGTGCACCAACCACACCGGGGGAGCGGTTGAGCATGGGAGACATAGCGTTGAACAAATGCGTCCCTGCCCTCGCCCCGGCTTTCAACGCTTCCCGCGTGCCTTCTGCGGTGGCATCGGAATGCCCAATCGAGACCACAGCCCCCATCACCGCCAGTTCAGTGATCTGATGGCTTTCTACCGCTTCGGGGGCCAGTGTTATCATCACCGGCATGAGGGCTTCACGTAGTCGTCGGACGTGATCGAGCGTCGATTGATCCATAGTGCGCAAGTGCTTTGCAGCATGGGTGCCCCGCCGATCAACAGAGAGGTGCGGCCCTTCGATATGAATCCCCAGAATCCCCGATTGACCCCAAGCCTGTAGGGCGGCCTCAACCGCTGCATCCAACGTGCCCGGCGTATCGGAAATCACCGTTGGAAGAATCCCAACGGTTCCAAACGAGCGATGTGCTTGTGCGATGGCCTCAATGGACTCAGCATGGGGAGACGCGTTGAACAGCACGCCGCCGCCGCCATTCACCTGCAAGTCAATAAAGCCCGGTGAGATGGTATGCTTGAGCGTCCGTACCTCAGCATCTGACGGAACGGCATCCACCGGAATCATCTGGCTGGTAACGCCACCTTCGACTCCCAACGCCCAACCTGTGCGTAGGGTTTCACCGTCAAATATCTGTTTAGGCAGCAGCCACGTGACACTCATGTCCGCCCCTCCTGCCCGCTCAGGTCATAGGGGTCGAGTGCCAGCTCCACACTTGCATCAATCAGGCGCTGGTCGAGGGTTCCAGAAAGGTGCTCGGCGCGATCCAGAACGGCGGTATCAAAAACCTGCATCAGCAAAGGTTCGGGAAGTGACTGCGCTTTGATCCGCGACCGGACTTCATCGGCGGCTCCCTGCGCTGCCTCCAGATTCCAGTAATAGCGGATGCGATCTGAAAGCCCGAAATGACGGGCCACTCGGTCATCAGGAGCATAGTGGCCTTGCCAGTGTGAGGGCTGCGAAAGCATCACGCGTTCCATCGTATCGAACAAACCCACACCACGCCCCAAATAGCCCAGTGCCGTATCCAGAGCGTATAGGGCTGTTCTCAAGGCAAAGGTCAAGGCAGGACCAACCTTTTGAAAAGCAAAACCCAACTCGGCCAGACGAGCGAAGGCGTCTGGATGCTGGTAATCGGTGGAATGAGCTTCGAGACACAGGTTAGGCCACGCCAGAGCCACGGCTTTCAGTCCGGGGTCATCCTGCATCGGTAGACGATGTACATTCATGGGTGCGAACTCAACACCTGGCTGAACCACGAGCCCAACAATCCGGTCTTTGATCGCACCAAGCCCAGCTGCCTCAAAGGCCGCTTCATGCGCGTCGAGGGTGGCTTTTGCTGCCTCTGGGGTGGTGGGTGTTATGTCTTCGGGCTCGTCTGCGCCCGCGTCGGCACCCCCGGGGATGGGGACTTCGGTACCAATAACATAGACCAACCGCTCGCCCTGGCTGTGCGCCTCACAAACCTGAGCCAGATCAGCCGAGCGCTGCGCGACAATCGCGTCAGTCAGCGGTTCAGCGTCGTCGCGGCACCCTTGGGAACAGTCCAGATGGATTTTCTCGTATCCGGCTTCGACGTAGTGCTGAACCAGCGTGCGGGACTTTTCCATAGCCTCCTGCGCCGCGAGAGACCGCCATGCCTGCGGCCCCAGATGATCGCCGCCGAGGATAATTCGCTCACGGTCCACGCCCAGCTTTTCCGCGACTTGCCAAATGGTTGAAGCGAATTGCGCGGGGGTGGTTCCGGTGTAACCGCCGTCCTGATTAACCTGATTGCTCGTCGTTTCTATGACAACAGGACGGTCGCCGCGCTCTGCCCAATTCAAGCTGGCACGTAGGACATCGGGATGTGCAGAACACACCGATACCAGGGCCCGCGCTTCACCCGCCCGGTTCTGCTCGACAATGTGGTGCAGGCGGTCAAGCATCGTGCCACCTCCCCAGCGCTGCCATCGCGGCACCGCGCGCGCCACTGGCGTCGCCACCTTGCGCCAAGGTGATCTTGGGGCCACCGAACCCCTTGATCTGCGTTTCCGCCAGCGCCGCCGACAACTCATCACACAGGCCGGAAATTCGGCTCAGCCCACCACCGAGAACAATGATGTCAGGGTCAGAAACCTGCACCAGTGTGAGCAGCATTTCAGCTGTCATGGCGCGCCAAACAGTCCAGACGCGGGCCACCGCTTCATCGGTATTCCGGAGTGCTGCGATGGTTTCAGGAGACAGCGCTTCACCGATCAGGTGCTGAGCCAAAGCGGTCATACCCGGACCCGCAACATAGGTCTCCGCACAGCCTCGCCGCCCGCAACCGCAATGGCGCAAGGGCAGATCGTATTCCAATGCAATGGCCGCGGATGCAGGCATGTGACCAAACTCACCACCCGTCCGCGCTGGACCTTCATAGAGTTTGCCATCGTGGACGATGCCACCGCCCACGCCAGTGCCGAGGATCAGCGCCATCACCGTCTGATAGCCCCGTCCAGCCCCGTAAATGGCTTCTGAAAGCGCCAAGGCGCGGCAATCGTTAACATAGGTAACAGTTTGCCCAGATGCCTTTCCAAGATCAGCCAGCAGCGGCTGACCCTTAACCGGCAAATTGGCCGTGAAGCTGGTTCCGTCAGGGTAAACCAGCCCCGCAGCACCAAGGCCGACAGGAATAAATCCACCGGCCTGTGAACAGCTCCATCGAACCTGCTCAGCCAGCAGAGCAAGCAGAGCTTCGTATGTCGACGGCGTCGGATCACGACGACGCTCAACACATTGCCAATCCGCGTTGAACAGCTGGACCTCGGATTTGGTACCGCCCAAGTCTATGCCAGCCGAGCGGATCATGGCGACACCTCATAGAGCTTCACGTCCGCCACAACGCGGGTCAGCGTGCCCTGTCCGGCAAAGGGATCATCAACGTTCATTCCTAAGCCATCCGCCCAAACCACGCTCGCCACTTGTGCGAACAGGACCGCTTGGGGCACGGACCAAAGGGGTCCGTGGGGATGGTCACAGGGCACATCGCCACCCGGACCAATGACCGTTACCATTGAGCGTGGAAACTGAGTTTTCAACTCAGCGATCAGGTCAGCTTCATAGGCTGAAGCGTGGCTGTCATAGCCGGTAAAAACAACCAAACGGGTCTGATCGTCGACAAAGGATTTTGGCCCGTGTCGGAAGCCCAGAATGCTGTCCCACAGGCAGGGAATCTGACCGGCTGACAACTCCATGACCTTCAGTGCCGCTTCACGGGCCGCGAAAGTCATCGCGCCACTGCCGACGAAAGCCACCCGTTCGGGTCTTGGTCCCACCGCATCGTAAATCGCGGGAAAAACTGCCTCGAACTGCGAGGCCGCCGTTTCCAACCGCTGGGGCTCTGCGGTCGCATCGAACAGCATCAGCGCGGTCAGCAGCATGGTTGAAAAACTTGACGTCATGGCAAAACCGCTGTCGTGCGCAGCCTCAGGCAAAATGATGGCGTGATCGTTGTGCCGGGTTTGCTTGGCCAGCTGGCTTGACGCGTTGCAGGTGATATTCAGACGCGGCGCGCTGGCCGCCAGAGCATCCAACGCTTCCAGCGTTCCGAGTGTCTCGGCGGAGTTTCCTGACCGGCCAAAATTGACGACCAGTGGCGCTCGGCCGTGTAGATAATCACGAGGCCGGGCCACCAGATCAGTCGCAGGCACAGACCGCAGACGAAACGGTCCACGCTGCCCTTCCAATCCAGCCACCAAAATATCTCCGATATAAGCGCTGGTCCCTGAGCCACAAAACCAGACTTCTTCAGTCTGCCTTTCCGCGATCCACGCACGCGTGCTCGCAAAATCATGCGACTGCGCCAAGGACCGCCAAACCGATGGTTGGGCGAGGATTTCAGACCACGTCGCCCACTTGTCCAAACCCTGCGCCATCATCGCGTCACCGTCACCTTTGACAACGCCTCCGGCGCATCCGGGTTCATACCCAGCGCCAAGGCGGTCTCCAAAATCACGGGATAGATCTGGCGCAAAAGCGCGGCGGCGGCAGCGGCTGGGGTCAGGCCCAGCACCTGTGGCCGTATCCGGTGTAAATCGACACCTGCGCGCTGGAATCTCGATACAGCTTGTTCGAGACTGTCAGCAACCGAAGCCAAGCCCGTATCAAGCACAACCACCATCATGGGCTTTGTTGCCAGTTGAAGCGGGCCATGAAGCACTTCCGAGGCGGAGTAAGCTTCGGCGTGAATGGCGCAAGTTTCCTTGATCTTCAGTGCAATCTCGTGCGCAGCACCAAAGCCTGTATCACGGCCAACGACATAGACATGCCGCGCCCCGATCAGCGCATCGCGAAGATCGGCGTGCGCTTTTGATGGAAGATTTTCGACCTCGGAAAATGATGCAACGCTGCGTCGGAGATGCGCGGCGTAATCGGGCTTCAGAGCGGCCAAAAGAGACAAACCCGCGGCCACCGATCCCACAACAGTCTTCGTCGCTGGAACAGCCTTTTCCTCGCCTGCATCAATGGGAATGGTCAAAGTCGACTGAGCTTCTACGCGGGAACCGGGCGTATTGGTGATGGCGACGACAGGGCTACCCGCCTCTCGCATCCCCTGCGCAGCCTGAACCAGATCATCGCTTGCGCCGGACTGAGATATGACGATCCCGGCAGCCTTACCCAGACTTACCCCTCCGCCCACCGAAAACACCGATGGCGGCAAGGAGGTTGTGGGCCGTTGAAGCTCCCGCATGAACTCGTAAGAGAGGATGTTTGCAGCGGCGTCAGAAGAGCCTCGGGCAATGGTATAAAAAGCTGAAGACGTCCCTAATCCAGCCCGCTGAGCTGCTTGTGAGAGATCAAGCGAGGCCGCGCGCACAAAAACATCAGCCGACTGTTCCAGTTCAACCGCCATGAATTGGCCAGGCGCAGGGGCGTCGTGTCCCACCGTCAGTCCCTTAGTCCAAACTGGTCAAATTCGGCCCATGTTTCGGACAGGTCCAGCAACTTGCCCGCCATCCGCGCCTCATCCAGCGCCAAAGCAGCAACCCCGGCCTCCAGCGCATCGGTAATCGATACAGGCAACACATCGGTCTGATTTTGCAGGTAAGCGACAATATCGTCGATCATCATGTGATCTGCGCCATAGTGAGCGCCGCGCTGGTCATATTTGTCGGACGTGTAATCGTTGTCGGCATACACGCTGCCATCCCGGCGGGTGACCTTCAGGTAACCGCGCAGAAAATCGCCCTCGGCCATACCCTTTGCACCGATGACACAAAAGCGCCGGTGCTCGTCGGGTACGTTGATGTTGGTATGAAAGGCAAGGCTGGCACCGGTTTCGTAAGAGAGGATCGCCGTCTGATGATCCACGATATCACCGTCGGCGTTAAACGGATCGTCAACGCCTTCCCAAACCGTCTTTTTGACCTGCAGTATTTCCTGTTCCTTGCTGGTGGTCTGAGCATGTTCGGGCACAAAGGACCGCCGCCCGCCAAAGCTGGCCACTTGTAACGGACGGGAACCGGTAATCATGTTGTAAAGATCAAGGTCATGGCAGCATTTTTCGAGCATGAAACCACCCGAAAGCGCTGTTTTCCGCCGCCAGTCGCGCATGAAGAAGGAGCCGTGATAGGGCCCGATGTGCTCATTGGCTTCGAGGGAAGCAATCGGCCCCAGAACACCTTCCGCCATCGCATGGCGAAGGTCGAGCATGTGCTGTGAATACCGCAACACAAGCCCGACCATCACCCGTCGCACCCCATCGTGCTCTCGGAGGAGTCTTGCCAATTCCATCGTCTCGGGGATCGAAATGACGACTGGTTTTTCGGTGAAGATATGCGGAACGTCGGACTCAAGACCGGCGCGCAGGTGTTCAAGGTGGAAGGAGTTGGGCGAACCAACAAAAAACAGATCGGGCTTTGTTGTGCTGAGCATTTCTTCAACACTGTCAAAGCGCGGAATATCGGCACCCAGCTTTTCAAGATGCGAGGGTGACGGATCAAAGTAGCCGACAAATTCGGTTTCCGGTACGGCTTGCTTCAGGATGGACAAAACCCCTGCCGTACGCAGTCCTGCCCCTGTCAGAGCGACTCTCATGCTGATGCTTCCCCTGGCTGCTTTGGTTCAAAAACCGATGGGGCTGATTTGCGGCGCATCACCCGGCCATCGGCTCGGAACACGTGACAGTCTTCAGGCGCAATCGCGAGTTTGATAACCTCGCCCTCTCGCGCCATCACACTGCCTTCCAGCGCGGCGCAGAAGCTCTGGCCATCTGTCAGTTTGCCATAAGTAATCGCCGTTCCGCCCAGGCGTTCAAGGACTTCGATGTGCATGTCAAAGCCCTCTCCTGTTGTGATGTCTTCAGGACGCATGCCGACTTCGACCCGCTCACCCTCAGCAGCATCACCGCGCTCAACCGGCAGGCTCATCTCTCCGCCACCATCGAGCTTGACGCGCACAACCTTGTCGTCGACCGATGTGATTGCACCGGGCACAAAGTTCATGTTCGGCTGTCCAATAAAGCCAGCGACAAACTTGGTCGCTGGGTGATGGTAAAGCTCCATCGGGGAACCAAATTGCTCCACCCGACCATCGTTGAGAACAACGATCCTGTCAGCCATGGTCATGGCTTCAACCTGATCGTGGGTTACGTAAACCATCGTGGCGTTCAGCTCCCGGTGCAGACGGCTCAACTCCACCCGCATGCCGCCGCGCAAAGCGGCATCGAGGTTTGAAAGCGGCTCATCAAACAGAAAGACTTTCGGGTTTCGAACAATGGACCGGCCAATCGCTACGCGCTGGCGCTGACCGCCGGAAAGCTGTCCGGGCTTGTGGGGCAGTCGGTCGGACAACTGCAGAATCTCAGCAGCCTCTCGCACGCGGGCATCCAGTTCCTGTTTGGTCATGCGCTGGACACGAAGGGGAAAGGCAATGTTTTCGTAAACGGTCAAATGCGGATAAAGCGCATAGGACTGGAAGACCATGGAAATACCGCGTTCAACCGGCGGCTCACCACTGACATCGTCTCCGTCGATGATGACACGGCCTTCGGTGGCTTCTTCCAAACCGGCAATAATCCGAAGCAGCGTGGACTTTCCGCAGCCTGACGGGCCAACAAAGACGACGAATTCCTTGTCTTCGATTGCCAGTTCAATGTTGTGCAGAACCTTCGCTGTACCAAAGGATTTACTGATGTTTTCAAGATCGAGCGTTGCCACAGGATGAAGTTCCAGCCGTTAGGGTTATGATTTCAAAAGGAAAAAGGTGGATTGGCGACACACCTGAGCGCGCCGCCAATCCCTTGGGAGGAGGAAGACCTTAAAGAGCTTCGTCCAGTTCTTCGCCAGCGATGGTCACCAGGTTGTCCACGGTGTCATCCGCCAGGATGATGCCTTGAATCATATTGGTGAACACGGACTGCAGAGAACGGAAGTCCTCAACCAGTGGCTCTGGACCACCTTTGCCGATGCCAGCAACAAACACCTGCCAGTAGTCATCGCCTTCGTAGTATGGCGACTCAAAGCCCAGCTTGGCGTAGTCGAAGATCGGGGTCAGACCCCACTCGGTGTCCAGCGCGTACTGGCTTTCACCGGTGGTCAGCATGCCAGCGAGCTGGTGTGCCAGGTCTTCGTGGCCGGAGCCCTTGAACACAGCAATGGAGTCCGTGATCAGCAGCGTACCGTTGTCACCCTGCGGACCATGTGGAACCGGAACGGTGATTTCGTTGATGTCTTCGTTGTGCTGACCGCGACCCCATGGGCCGTCGATGTACATGCCGATCTTGCCATCGTTGTACAGGTCCTTCAGCTGGGAACGCTCCCATGCGGTTGGACCTTCCTGAGCCACGCTCACCAGCTTCTCGTAGAAAGCCAGCGTCTCACGGGTGTTGTCACTGTCCAGCATGTTCTCGCCGGTCGCAGGGTCAATGACCACACCGCCGTTGGAGTACAGGTAGTTCAGGAACTGGTGCATGGTGTTGTCGAAGTCTTTACCAGCGATACCGACACCAGCCGCTTCGGTGTTGTCGTTGATCGCCTTAGCCATCGCATACATGTCGTCCCATGTCTTTGGCGCTTCACAGGCAACGCCTGCTGCGTCAGCCAAATCACAGTTGATGAACAGCGCCTTGGTCGAGAACGCACGTGGGTAGCCCCACTCAACGCCCTGCACCGTTACGGTATTCAGGATGCCTGGCTGGTAAGCACCGCGGGTCTCGTCGGAAATCTGAGATGGAACGATCAGATCGTTGTTGGCGAGCTGACGCAGAGTACGGCTGCCCATGTAAGCGATCGATGGTGGGTCACCAGCGGATGCAAGCGTCAGGGACTTGTCCTGACACGTTCCCCACGGAACCGCCTCGATGTTCACCGTAACGCCTTCGTTAGCCGCTACGAACGCGTCTACGACGTTTTGGTCAGCTTCGCGGATCTCACCACCACACATGATGAAGTGCAGATCCTGAGCTTGCGCGGTTGAAGCGAAGCTAGTCAGTGCCGCAGCACCAATCAGCATCGACTTCGCTAAGATCAAGGTTTTCATGGTCTCTCTCCTTTTTACCACCTTGGTTCTCTATTCTTTCACGGCACCAGCAGTTAACCCGGCGACGAGATACTTCTGGAGGAAGAGGAAAATGACCATGACCGGCATCACACCGGTCAACGCAGCGGCCATCATCTCGTTCCAGGTCACTGACTGGTAGCCAATGAACTCAAACAGACCCGCAGGAAGGGGCTGATATTCACGAATTTGGTTGAAGGTTACGGCGAACAGAAACTGCTGCGCGTACGCACCGATAAAGACCGCTGTCCCCACCACGATCAGGCCCGGAACGGCCATTGGCAGGACTACGCGGCGCAGCGTGTAGAGCCGGCTCGCGCCGTCCACGTAAGCGGCTTCTTCCAGCTCAACCGGAATTTTCTGGATGTAACCACGCAGCAGCCAGATCCCTGTGGGAATCAGGAAAGCCACGCCCGGGACAATCATCGCCCAGTAGGTATTCAGCATGCCCAGCGTTCGCAGAACCCGATACAGCGGGATCAGCAGCACAGCGCCAGTGAACATGTTCACACCCAGGAACAGGCTCAGCGAGGCGTTCTTGAACGGAAAATCCAGCCGCGCGTAGGCATAGGCGGCGGGAATGACCAGCGCGAGCGTGATCAGGGTCACGGCACTGGCAATAAAGATCGAGTTTAGGATGTACCGGCCCAGCAAAGGCACCGTCTTCCACATGTCCACGTAAGCCCGGAAGCTGAAGTCATCGGACCAGAACTGGTAGGGACTGCGGAACAAATGCTCCAGCGGTCGCAGGCTTGCCATGAACATCTCAAAGAACGGCAGCAGGATGAAGGTCAGGAAGATGAAAACGGCAATGTAGATCAGGACCACTTGCCAGGGCTTGTAACGATCAATCATGTCATTTGGTCCCATATCTTCTGTTCACCTTTTCAAGGAAGAACAGATAGATGCCCGAGAACGCTGCGAGCAGGATCACGATGATCACCGCACGCGCCGCACCTTGGCCGAATTTGAAGTTACCGATTGCGACCTTGTAGGTGTCGACGATCAGAGTGGTGGTCGAGCCACGCGGTCCGCCTTCTGTCAGGATCCAGATGATCTCGAAGCTGTTGAAGGTCCAAATCGCGGAAAGCAGCGCCATGGAAACCATGACCGGCATGATTTGCGGGATGGTAATGCGGCGGAAGCGGTACCAGCGGCTCGCGCCATCCACCCACGCCGCCTCATAGAGGTCTTTGCTCACGCCCTGCATCGCAGCCAGCAGGAACAGTGTCACCATGGGTGTCCCTACCCAGACATCGGCCACAACGGCGGAGTAGAATGCGGAAGACTTGTAGGCGAGAAACTCGAACGGACCGTCCAGAATACCGATGAACTGAGCCGCACCGGACAGAATGCCAAAGTGGCCATTGTACAGCCAAAGCCAACCAATCATGCCAATCGCAATCGGAATAACCCACGGCGGCATGACCAGCACCCTGAACAGCGCCTTGCCCGGCACCGTAGCATTCAGCAAGGCAGCGCCAATCAAGCCAAGCACGAGCTTGAGCGAGACCGAAAGGATCATCCAGTAGAACGTCCGAATGATCGTGCGATGGAACTTCTTGGACTCCAGCAGCTTGGCGTAGTTTTCAAACCCCACGTAGCTTTCGCTGTTGATCTTGGCGTTGGTGAATGAAAGCAGGACAGTCTCCAGCAACGGCCAGGCGACAATCACCGCAATGAACAGGATTGCAGGCAGAATCACCGCCCAGGCAAACCACGTCTGAGACAGGCG
>JBMTIF010000009.1:0-14628 GCA_049437045.1 Alphaproteobacteria bacterium
CCTGCTGCAGCGTGCCGGGTTCAACCTGCCTGTGGCCGACATTGACCGGATCAATGTCAGCTATGATAGCCCCTTAAAGCTGCTGCACGACCTGCGGGGCATGGGTCAAACCAATGCCGTCGTCGGGCGAAAAACGACACTGACCGCACGCGGCGTTCTGTTTGGCGCCATGCAGCGCTACATCGAAGCCTTTGGTGACCCGCAAGGGGCGGTCCCGGCAACTTTTGACTGCTTGTATCTTTCTGGCTGGTCGCCACATGAGTCCCAGCAAAAACCGCTGCGACCGGGCCAGGCCAAGCACAGTCTTGCCGAAGCCCTCGACGCGACGGAACACCCGCTGAAGAGTTAAGTTACTGTAGATAATAGAGAGACCAACCTTGACGACTGAAACCCATACCTTTCAGGCAGAAACAGCGCGCCTCCTCCATCTTGTTGCCACCGCTCTTTATTCCGAGCGTGAAGTTTTTCTGCGCGAGTTGATTTCCAACGCCTCTGACGCCTGTGACAAGCGACGCTTTTTGGCGCAACAGCAAGCGGATTTGCTTGATAGCGATGACAGTCTGAAAATCCTGATCGCTGCGAACAAGGAAAGCGCAACTCTGGCCATTACCGATGGTGGTATCGGTATGGACCATGCCGATCTGCTCGCCAATCTGGGGACGATCGCCAAATCGGGCACCGCAGACTTCGCGGCAGCAATGGCAGAAGCCACCGATGCCAGCGCTTTGATCGGCCAGTTTGGCGTGGGCTTCTACAGCGCCTTTATGGTGGCCGAGCGCGTGGTTGTGGACACCCGCAAAGCAGGCACCGATCAGGCCTTTCGTTGGGAATCCACCGGTGACGGCACTTACACCATCACAGAAATCGACGGCGGCAGTACGCCGATTGGCACGACGGTCCTGCTGTACCTTAAAGACGATGCCGCAGAGTTTCTGGAACCCTACCGGCTCGAAGCGCTGGTGCGGCGCTATGCTGATCACCTGACCTTTCCGGTCAATCTGTTGGGCGAAGGCGGGGAATCCCAACAGATCAACGAAGCCCAAGCGCTCTGGCTGCGGTCCAAATCAGAGATCACAGCCGAGCAGCACAAGGAATTCTACAATCACGTCGCCGGTACATTTGATGAGCCGTGGGAAACGCTGCACCTCAATCTTGAGGGACAGCTTGAGTACACTGCCCTGCTCTATGTGCCCACCGAGCGCCCCTTTGACCTGTTCCAACCAGAGCGTCGGTGCCAGCTGAAGCTGTTTGTGCGTCGGGTTTTCATCACCGATGACGCGCCCGAGCTCATGCCGGCTTATCTCCGATTTGTGCGTGGTCTGGTGGACAGTCAGGATCTGCCACTGAACGTCAGCCGGGAAATGCTGCAGAACGCACCGCAGTTGCAGGTCATGAACAAACAATTGACCAAGCGGATCCTCTCCGCGCTTGCAAAGCGAAAGAAAGACGATGCCGAAGGCTATGACCGCTTCTGGAACGCCTTTGGCGCGGTTTTGAAGGAAGGTTTGTACGAGGATCGCGACCGGGGCGAAGACATTTTGCCTTTGGTAAAGTTCAAGTCCACCACACAAGAAGGCCTGTCTGATCTGGATGGCTATTTGGGGCGGATGAAAGACGGTCAGGACGAAATCTACTATGCAACAGGCGAGTCCGAAGCGGCCATTCTCGCTTCACCCCACCTCGAAGGCTTCCGCGCACGGGGGATCGAAGTGCTCATCGCCTCTGATGCGGTTGATGCGTTCTGGATACCCACCACTGGCACTTATCAAGGCAAGCAGTTCGTCTCCGTCACCCACGGCTCGACCGATCTGTCGAAATTCGATGATCCTTCCGCGGAAAAAACGGAAGAGGATACCGGAACCGACGGCGGCAACACCGACACGTTGGTCGCTTGGCTCAAGACCCGGTTCGATCAAAGCGTATCTGACATTCGAACCACAAACCGTCTGGCCGATAGCCCCGCTTGCTTTGTCGCCGCGGAGAACAGCATGGATATGCAGCTCTCCAAGATCCTGAAGGCCAGTGGCCAGGATGCCGGACCGGACAAGCGCATTCTGGAGATCAACCCCGGCCATCCTCTGGTCGTGGCACTCAACAGTGAAGTGCAGGCACAGGCTGGCTCGAACAAGGCCGAGCAAGTTGCCGAACTGCTGTTTGACATGGCGCTGATCGTCGAAGGCGAAGCGCCGCGCGATGCTGCGGGCTTTGCGCGCTCCATGACATCCTTGATGAATGATAGTCTCCGAGCCTAAGCCTCGGCGACCTATTCCATCGTCACCAGCGTGGCGAGAATAGTGCCTTGGCGGCGGTCCTGCACCAACAGGGCCGCCCCGAAGCGCAGCTTGATTGGCCACTCAAGCAAACGCTCCTGACCGCGCCAATCACCCAGGTATTGAACCTCCCGCACGACATGGCGATACCCCAACTGCCGACCGGCGTTTTCACCGTCGGTGATGCTGGTTTTGTGCCGCTCATCAAAATGGATCAACCAGACGTCGGCCGGGGTGCCCAGGCCTTCTGTTGCTGGAAACAAGATTCCACTTTTGCTGACGCTTAGCGTCACGCGGTTTTCTGGACCCGCTATCAAATCACGATCAAAGACAGATCCGCTTGACGGATCGGGCGAGGCATTTCCGCCGATGACGAACTGCGGGGTGTAGATGTAGCGATTGCCGAGCACGTGCCGATAGTACTTCTGCCGCTTGGTCGAAACAGCCAGCGCGTAGGGGTCTTTCCAACCGATGTAGTCCCAGTAATCAACGTGAAAGGCCAAACCCAGCACGCCCGGGATATCGGAAAGCTGATCGAGAATAAGATCAGCAGGCGGGCAGCTCGAACAGCCCTGACTGGTGTAAAGCTCGATCACCAGCGGATTGCTTTGAACCGAAGGCCAAGGCTTGCCGTCCTCTGCCTTTGCTCCGACAGCAAAGAAAAGAAAGAGCAAAGCGCCGACTGTGCATGCAGCAATTTTTTGCAGCCCAAGGTGCATTGTGTGTCTGTCCCGTCGTCCACCTTGAATAAGGTGTTTCGTCTCATAGTTCCCCTAAGCCAATAAGGCGCTACGCCGGCTTAAGCTGCGGCTCACGGTTGGCTTCGAATCTATAAATAGAGGCTTCTGTCCTCGCCTGCCATTCACAAGACCTTGTGCTGTAGTCGCATTATGTATGATCGGCCTGTGAAGCTGTGGGAGGATTCTCCGTCTGGCCGCTATCCGCAGTGATTTCTTCTTTTTTTCCGTGTGCCCGTTGAGAAATAAGAAAAGTTTTTGCACTTTTATTCATATTTTAAGAATCGATGCTGCAATTTAAGCATCAACCTGAATTTAAGAATTTTATTTTATTGGGAGCTGTCACCATGAAGTTCATGGGTGCAATTTTTACGCTCGCCGCTTTGCTGATTGGAAGCCAAGCACAGGCACAAACGCTGACCTATTCCATTTCGCCGCAAACCATCAAAGGCTACGGCAAAGTCTCACTCAACACGACCTTTGAGTTGAACCTGAAAGAGAACGAAGCTTGTCTGATCTCTACCGCTGACGTCAACCCGGGATTGGGCTTTTCGGCGGCTGCGGGTCTGGAGTTGTTGCCGGAAGTCGATGCTGAACTGGAATTATCCAGCTACACCTGTAGTGTCGACTATCGTGCCGTGGCTGGTGTACCGGTCTTGTCGGTGCCTGCCGATGAAATCCGCCTGCTTTCCGCATTTGGTAACCTCTTCTACAAGTTCCAACCGGCGAGCAACGCGCAATTCAAGCTGGGCGGCGGTCTGGGATATGGCCAATACACCCTGCAAGACAGCAGCGGCATCAAAAATCGCGGGACCGGGTTGGTTTATCAGGTCAAAGGTGTTGGGGAATACGACTTTGGCGGAAACTTCAAGTTTCTGGCCGAGGCTGGGTACATCGGGACCACTGATCTAAACGTGGATATCGTGTCCTCAACAACCGTGCGTGATACCGCGCTGAGCGGTTTCACGTTTGGCCTTGGCGCCAAGGTCAAGTTCTAGACGCGATAAAGCGAAGTGAGGCTTACGGCCTAGTAAGCCTCTTCTTCGAAAACTTTGCGAATATCGCCCTGCCATTCGCCTTTGAACTTCTCGATTAAGCGGTCAGCAGGTGAGCGTCCGGCTTCCAGCCACTCCAGCACAGGCTCCAGATATTCGGTTTCGTCTGCGGAGACTTTTCCCGCCATTGCACGTTTTTGAAGGCCTCGGTAGGCCAGCTTTCCCACTTCACGGGCAACATCCAGCACGGAGCGCCCGGCAACTTCACCGCGCAAACCGTCTCTGGGTGCATTCAGTGCCAGAAGACGCCGATCTTCTGCACTCCACTGTTTGACCAGATCCCAAGCCGCATCCAGCGCTTCGCTGTCATAGAGCAAACCGACCCAAAGCGCCGGTAGACCGCAGATATTCCGCCAAGGCCCACCATCGGCTCCGCGCATTTCCAGGAACGACTTCAGCCGCACATCCGGGAACAGCGTGGTCAGGTGGTCATCCCAGTCCGTCTTCATCGGCATTTCGCCGGGACGCAGGGGCAACTTGCGATCCATAAAGTCGCGGAAAGACAGCCCAGAGGCGTCCAGATAACCGCCATCGCGATAGATGAAGTACATCGGCACATCGAGCGCGTAGTCGACATAGCGTTCGAAACTCATGCCGTCCTCAAAGGCAAAATCCAGACCGCCGGTGCGATCAGGGTCCGTATCCTGCCAAATAGCACCGCGAAACGATTGGTAGCCGTTGAGTTTGCCTTCGGTGAACGGAGAGTTGGCGAAAATCGCTGTTGCAACCGGTTGCAGCGCCAGCGATACCCGCAGCTTTTTCACCATGTCTGCTTCGGACGAGAAATCGAGGTTCACCTGAATGGTGGTAGACCCCTTCATCATATCGAGACCAAGGCTACCCTTCTTCTCCATGTAAGCGCCCATGATGCGGTAACGGCCCTTGGGCATCCAAGGGGTCTCATCACGCGTCCATAGCGGCTGCGAACCCAAACCAAGCATACCAACATTCAGGGGCCGGGCGATGGTTTCGACTTCACGGAGATGGGTGTGAACTTCGGCACATGTTTGGTGCAGATTGACAAGAGGCGCGCCAGAAAGCTCAAACTGTCCGCCCGGCTCAAGCGAGATATTCGCGCCGTCCTTGGTCAAGGCGATGACGTTCTCGCCTTCCAGCAAAGGTGTCCAACCGAATTCAAGCGCCAGATCTTGCAACAGATCACGGACGCCCCCTTGATCTTCATGGGGTTCTTCGTAAGCGATAGGCCGAAAGTCATGCAGTGAAAAAGGAAACTTCTCGTGCTCAGTTCCAATACGCCACTGTTCCTTGGGCTTGTTACCCTTTTCCAGAGCATAGACCAGATCATCACGTGACTAGATCGGCGTGGATTTCCCAGAAGGCGGTGCAGACACCAGCGTTCCTCTTACTACAGTTTCTGAACTGCAAATGGGTCGCAGGGATGATTTGGTCAAGCAAAACTAACGTCTCAAAGTGCTATTCAGTCCCTCTAAAATCGGGATGCTTGTCCCAATCACCCTTCAACGCCTGATAGAGAGCGATCAATGCAATTCCAGCGGTTTCAGCTTTCAGGATGCGCGGGCCCAATCCAAGACCAAAAACATGATCCTGATTTCCCAGCCAGTCCAACTCGTTAGGACTAAATCCACCCTCCGGACCAATCATCAAACCATCAAGATTGCCTATGTTCTCCAAAACCTCCCGCGCAGGCCGAAATGTGCTGGTTTCGAAGGCTGCGCCGATGGTTCCATCGAATTGCTCAACAACTGTTTTCAGTGGCAAGGGTTCCAGAAGCTTTGGAACGGTCAGGCGCTCACACTGCTCGGCAGCCTCAACAGCAATCGACACCAGTCGATCCGACTTCATCCGTTCCGACTGCGTATGATCCATCAGGACTGGCTGAAACGCTGTCACGCCCAACTCCGTCCCTTTTGCAATCAGCAGCTCCATGGGCGTGCGCTTGATGGGTGAAAACAACAGGGTCAGAGATGGCACAGGCTCGAAAGGCAGAACGACGTCACCTACCTCAACTTCGACAGCCTTCTTGCCAACCTTGGACAGCAAAGCTCGAAACTCCGGTGACTGCCCGTTAAACACCCCAATCTCTGCGCCCTCGCTTTTCCGCATCACATTGCGCAAATAGTGGGACGGCCCCTCCGGTAAAACGAGGGACTGCCCTTCGGCCAAGTCCTCTTCAACGAAGACCCTGACTGTGGGACGTTTAGGCTTGGTCATGGCTGCTCGCTTGTGATGGTCTGAACCGGAGACAAAAGGAACGCTCTCAAATGGCAAAAAATCCGGCCGAAGAAAAGACGGCTTACACGGATATTCAAGCCACCACCTGGTTTGATCGTCTTCTTCCGGAGTGGACGCGACCCTACAGCCGCTTGATGCGGCTTGATCGTCCCATTGGCGCGTACTTGCTGTTTATTCCCGGTTTGTGGGCTGCCTTGCTGGCAGGGCTGCTCAATCCCGAAGTTTCCTTTGGCCGGGTGGCGTGGGTCATCCTGCTATTGTTTGTCGGGTCCATTGTCATGCGCGGTGCAGGCTGCGTGATTAACGATATGTGGGACCGCGACCTAGATCGACAGGTGGAAAGAACCCGGGGGCGTCCACTGGCCTCAGGCGCCGTTTCCATGACCCAGGCCATGATCTTCCTGACCCTGCTATTGGCTCTCGGATTGCTAATTCTTTTGCAAATGAAGCCCTTGGGTATTGTTTTGGGGCTGATCTCGATGGTGCCGGTGATCCTTTACCCGCTGGCAAAACGTGTGACTGACTACCCTCAAGCGGTTTTGGGTTTGACCTTTAATTTCGGTGCACTGATCGGCTGGGTCGCGGTTTCAGGGCAGTTTCAATGGCCGATGGTCCTGCTGTACCTCGGCTGCATCGCGTGGACATTTGGCTATGATACGGTCTACGCCCATCAGGACAAAACCGATGATGCCATCGTTGGTGTCCGTTCAACTGCGCTGAAGTTCGGAGATGGTAGCAAGCGAGCAATCCGCATTTCCTACTTTGTCGCGGCTCTTTTATGGTTTTTTTGCCTCATTTTCATGGGATTTTCAGTGTCATTTTTTATTTGCCTACTCGGGTTACTGGTCGTGACGGGGCGGATGATGCTGCAGGTACAACGCACTGATCTTGATGATCCAGCGGACAGCCTCCGTACCTTCAAAGGAGAGCAGATCACGGGCTGGCTGTTTGGACTGTTCCTGCTTGCCGGTTGGGTCACTCTCTAAGCGCCTTCACCCAGAATAGGCCTTTGTCCCTAAATCCCATTTTTTTAGCGCGATTTTTATATCAAAACGTGAATGTAGCAGGCGTGTTGCAATATCAAAGGGAAAGTCTGATAAAGAATTATCAAAATTGTCGCGACCTCAAAGCACCATGCTACCCATTCGTCCGTTTCGAGGTTTCCTGCTTCTTCTGCTGGCAGCTCTCAGCCTGACCGCATGCGGTGAGACGACGTCTGACGATGGATGTGAAAGCACTTTTGAGCCTGTTTGTGCCTATGTCGAACCTTCGTTTTGCAGCCTTGGACCCGGCAATTGCGGTAACTTTCGTCAGACTTTTGATAACGCCTGTTGGGCACGCAAGGCCGGAGCCACGGATCTCCAGCGGGGCGCTTGCCTTCCGACTGGGCACGGTCAGCTGCCTGATCCCATCAATAATCCCAGCTCGGCACCCCAACTCGGCTTTCAGTTGCCGGTCCCTCCCGCCGGGTTCGTTTCCTCGGACAATCCCTATGGCGAAGCGCGCTTGGGGGAAATGTTCAACCGGCAGGAAGATCGGCTCAAAATCACGGGTGCCCGTGTCCATACGCGCCGGGGCTGGAATGGTGACCCGGAGATGGTTCTGGTTGTTTCGGGAACCATGATCAGTGGGTGCAAGCAAGCTGACGTGATGCAATCAGCCCGCATCGGCGACACGTTTGGCATCGCCGTTCGGAGTATTGATCTGAGTGATATGGGAAAATCCTGCAGACCGGATAAGGCCTTCACCAAGTCCCTCAGGCTTGATCCCGGACCAGATGGTTTTGAGGTGGGCCAGCGTTACGACATGGTGGTCAACGGCAAGAATGGACAATTTATCGTCAGAGAACCCCGGAGGCGCTAGGTCCGCTGGTACGCAAGCCGTGCCGCGACGAGGTCTTCGATGGCAGAACCGCAGTTCTTGAACAGGGTGATTTGCTCGTAATACCGGCGACCGTCGCGCTCACCTTGTGTCAAATCAAACAAGTCAGCGGCTACGTCGTCTTTTGTAATGAGCCCTTTGTTCATCGGGATGATGAGGTCACCGGCCTCAGCCAAGGCACCTGTCCGCGTATCGACAAACAGACGCGCTTTCTGCACCAGCTTGTCGTCGGATTCCCGGTTTTCGGGTGAAAAGGCGCCCACAAGATCGATGTGGGTTCCCGGGCGGACCCAGTCTCCAAAAATGACTGGTTCGCTGCTGGACGTGACGCAAGAGACGATATCAGCGCCTTCGACCGCCGCCTGTAAATCCTCAGTAACACCGATGCTGTCCAGCTCTTTGGCGTAATCCTGCATCTTGTACTTGGACACCAGTTCATGCGCGCGCTTGGGTGTGCGGTTCCAGACCAGAACGTCTTTGATGGGGCGAACCGCCCGGTGCGCGTCAATGAAGTGACGGGCCAAAGCACCCGCACCCACCACGAGCAGACGCGATGAGTCAGTCCGCGAAAGATAGCTGGACGCCAGCGCAGAGGCCGCAGAAGTCCGCTTGGCAGTGATCGACTCAGCTTCGAGCACACCGCGCATTTTGCCCGTGCTCGCATCCATGAACAGATAGACGCCCTGTACCAGAGGAAGGCCCTTGGCGGGGTTACCTTCGTTGACTGTTACCAGCTTCACCCCAAGATCTCCGTCAATCTGCCACGATGGCATATTGAGGAGAATGGTCGGTTGTTCGTGCACATTCTCGACGAGAAAACGGTTTCGAAGGGGGGCTTCGAAAGGACGCGCCGTCGCGCCCATCCGGAAAGCACGTCGCAGCGCTTCAATCAGGCTCTTTTGATCAAGCGCAATTTCGATTTCTGAAGCTGAAACAAATCTCACGGTAACTAAATCGCTGGTAAGGGTTGGAGCTGCACTTCCTCAACCGGTTGGTCGATGGTTTTCAGCGCAGCAATTTGCTCTTCAAGGCGCACGATTTCTGCCTCCCGGTCAACCATGTCTGCGCGCAGACGGTCGAGTTCATCCTGCGTCTTGTTCAGCGAGCGAGTGACCTTGCGCAGCGCCGAACGCCGAGAACTCGCCTGGACCCAGACAAACAGGACACCCAATACGAAACTCACGACACAGGTCATGATGATCCAGATTGCCATGGGCTGCACAAGGCCCTCGGGCGCAAGAATAGCGAGGCGCAGGGTCGCATCCTGAGTGTTGGATACAACAAACCAAATGAGAACGGAGAAAAAGAAAATGACGATGATGGAGGATACAAAACGGATCATTTGGGACGATCTCCTTGTGTGGTGGGCGCTGCGTGTTGCGCGCATGGAGTGGCTCTTCCCGTAAGCCCGCAAGCGGTCAATCGCCTGCTCTTGTTCCGCTTATTAAATGACAGATAAACCAAGTCGATGCAAAGCCTTGAATCACAGACTTGAGCGTCCACCCATGGGCGAGGCTTGAAGCATAAAAAAAGGAGACCGAAGTCTCCTCTTAATCGTTTGGCCTAGTCTTTGGCTTCACTGTCGTTCAAGCGCTCGTGGAGCTGCTTGCCCGTCTTGAAGTAAGGTATGGCCTTTTCTGAAACTTCGACCGGCTCGCCCGAACGCGGGTTGCGGCCAGTTCTTGCCTTGCGAACCTTTACTGAAAAGGCCCCAAAACCGCGCAGTTCAATCCGATCACCCTGGGTCAGACCCTCAGTAATCTCATCAAAAACCGTGTTCACAATTTTGGTGATATCCCGCAGATAAAGGTGCGGATTATCAGAGGCGACAAGTTGGATAAGCTCAGATTTTGTCATGGTTTCCCCCAAGCTCTTTGGCGTTAATTCCGATAAGCGGGTCGCTTCTTGCGACACAGTCCCCAACTGTGCCGCAAGCTGCGTTAGAACCTGAGGCTCTTAGTTGCGGCCCTTCTTGAGCGCTTCGCCCAGAATATCGCCCAAGGATGCACCGGAATCCGTGGAACCGTACTCGGCCATAGCTTCCTGCTCTTCCTCGGTCTCACGCGCCTTGATGGAAAGTGAGATCTTGCGGGTCTTGGAGTCGATGGCCGTAATCTTGGCGTCCACCTTCTCACCAACTGCAAAGCGATCCGTCCGCTGGTCATCACGGTCACGAGCCAGATCGGAGCGGCGGATGAAGCCCGTCACACCGTCAGACACCTGCACCTCAATGCCATTGTCCTGCACCTGCGTGATCACGGTGGTGACCACCTGACCGCGCTTCAGACCGTCCATTGCGTTTGCAAATGGATCGTCTTCCAACTGCTTGATGCCAAGAGAGATACGCTCTTTCTCAACGTCCACGTCGAGGACTTTGGCCGAAACGGTTTCACCCTTGGTGTAGTCCTTGACGGCTTCTTCGCCCACACGGTTCCAGTCGATGTCGGACAGGTGAACCATGCCGTCGATGTCGCCTTCGAGGCCAACGAACAGACCGAATTCGGTGATGTTGCGAATTTCGCCTTCGATGGAGGAACCAACAGGGTTGGTTTCGAGGAACGCTTCCCAAGGGTTCTGCATGGTCTGCTTGAGACCAAGCGAGATACGGCGCTTGGAGGTATCAACGTCCAGGATGACAACTTCCACTTCCTGAGAGGTAGAAACAATCTTGCCCGGGTGAACGTTCTTTTTGGTCCAGGACATTTCGGAAACGTGCACCAGACCTTCGATACCCGGCAGCAGTTCGACGAACGCACCGTAATCGGTGATGTTGGTGACGCGGCCGTTGAACTTGGTACCAACCGGGAACTCGGCAGCAACCGTTTCCCAAGGATCGGTTTCCAGCTGCTTCATGCCCAGCGAGATACGCTGAGTTTCACGGTTGAACTTGATGACCTGTACTTCGACAGACTGGCCAACAGTCAGCACCTCAGACGGGTGGTTGATGCGACGCCAGGAGATGTCAGTGACGTGCAGCAGGCCGTCTACGCCGCCCAGATCAACGAAGGCACCGTAATCGGTGATGTTCTTAACAACACCCTGGAGAACGCTACCCTCTTCGAGGTTCTGAATAAGCTCCTGACGCTGTTCAGCGCGGGCTTCTTCGAGGACAGCACGACGGGATACGACGATGTTACCGCGCGCCTTGTCCATTTTCAGAATCTGGAACGGCTGCGCGTTGTTCATCAGTGGAGCGACGTCACGCACAGGGCGAATGTCGACTTGCGAACCGGGAAGGAACGCAACCGCACCGCCAAGATCGACCGTAAAGCCACCCTTGACGCGGTTGAAAATGATACCTTCGACGCGAACGCCATCGTTGAACTTCTTTTCCAGTTCAACCCAAGCTTCTTCGCGGCGCGCCTTGTCACGGGACAGCATGACTTCGCCGTCCTTGTTTTCGTAGCGTTCCACGAACACCTCGACGGTGTCGCCTGCTTTGATGGTCGGCTCTTGGCCGGGCATCGTGAATTCTTTGAGCGGTACGCGGCCTTCAGATTTCAGGCCGACATCGATGATCACCAGATCATTTTCGATGTTCAGTACGGTACCGGAGAGGACGGACCCTTCTAGGGTGTCGCCCATTGTTTCGTTGAGGAGATCCGCGAAGGACTCCATGGCGGCTTCTGCCATTCTGTTAGATTTCCTGTTAATCGCATTCGACCAATGGCCGAACGTCGGAGCTTTCCTGTAAACCAGAATCGCCCCATGGGTTTGGGTTTCTGTTGAACTCCGGAACCATTTCGGGATGCTTCAAAGCCATCCCGAAACACCTGTCCCGGCCTCATGCTTTCTCTAACTGGGCTGTAAAGATGCGATGAGCGACAGGGCTTGCTCGAACACCTGATCGGCGGTGAGCAAAGACGTATCGATCACAACGGCATCTTCGGCAGGCTTAAGAGGCGAATCTTCACGAGTTTCATCGCGCTCGTCCCGAACAACCAAGTCGTTGAAAACACGGTCGTATATAACGGTCGGGTCTTTTTCCCGCAACTCCAACCAACGGCGCTCTGCCCTGACATTTCGGTTGGCCGTAATGAATAGCTTGCAAGTCGCATAAGGACAAATAACTGTCCCAATATCGCGCCCATCGAGCACGGCACCCCCTTTTTGACCCGGGGGCGAGTCGGCAAAATTGCGTTGAAAATCCTTCAAAGCCACCCGAACCGGGGTCAAAGCTGCAACACGAGAAGCGGCCTCGCTGACCGCTGGCGTGCGCAAATGGGGGTGCGCCATATCCTCACCGATGAGGCCCGTAGCCAAAGAAACAAGGGCATCGACATCCGAAAGGTCGATATTTTGATCCAACGCTTTGGCGCCAACCGCACGGTAGAGCGCACCGCTATCAAGATAGGCATAGTCAAAATGTGCAGCCAGACGGCGGGCCAGCGTCCCCTTTCCCGCAGCAGCCGGACCGTCGATGGCGATGATCATTGGATCTTCGCACCCAGACCGTTGAACAGGTCCACAAAAGTCGGGAAAGAAGTCAGGATGCAGTTCTTGTCATCAACGGCCATACCTTTATCGGACACCATACCCAGCACCAGTGTCGACATGGCCCGGCGATGATCCAGCTCTGTTGCCACTTCACCGCCGCCCGGCACAGAACCGCCCATGCCGTCGATTTCCAGCCAGTCTTCACCGCTCCGTGTGGTCACACCTGCGGCTGAGAGCATGTCGATGATGCCTTGCAGACGGTCCGATTCCTTAACGCGCAGCTCTTCCAAACCCTCCATCCGGGTTGTGCCTTCGGCGACTGCTGCTGCCACTGAAAGGATGGGGTATTCATCAATCTGAGACGGCGCCCGTTCCGCCGGAATCAGGCAGCCTTTGAGCGTCGCGGCTTTCACAACCACGTCTGCAACCGTTTCGCCGGCAACGTCGCGGGTGTTTTGCAGGCTCAGATCAGCGCCCATGTCCTGCAATGACTGGAACACGCCTGTCCGGTGTCCGTTCTGCATTACATTTTCAATCATCAACGAAGACCCGGGCACAATCGCGCCGGCCACCGCCAGAAATGCCGCCGAACTTGGGTCACCGGGCACCACAACTGGCGTTGCCTTGAGCTCTGGCTGGCCCGTCACCGTGATCGCCAGACCGCGGTCAGTCTGTTCGGTGCTAACCTCGGCCCCGAAACCGATCAGCATGCGTTCGGTATGGTCCCGCGTGGGGGTAGGCTCGACCAAGGTCGTTTTGCCCGGTGCATTCAGTCCTGCCAACAGGACTGCGGATTTAACCTGCGCTGATGCAAGGGGTGAAACATATTCAACCGGCATGGCGCTGGCCGCGCCCTTTACCGCCAATGGCAGACGATCACCGGAACGCGCCATGAAGCTCGCGCCAAACTGGCTGAGCGGCACCGTTACCCGCGCCATTGGGCGCTTGTTCAGCGAAGCGTCACCGAAAACCACGGCTGTCAAATCATGGGTCGCAAGCATGCCGAGGATCAAGCGCGTGCTGGTGCCGGAGTTCCCCATATCCAGGGGCAAGGCAGGCTCTCGAAGACCGCCAACACCGACGCCATTGATGACGTAATCGTCACCGTCTTTCTCGATGTGCGCACCAAGCCGCCGCATTGCCTCTCCCGTCGCCATCACGTCTTCACCCGTGAGCAACCCACTGACGCGCGTTTCGCCCAAGGCAAGCGTCCCAAACATGAGCGAACGGTGAGAAATGGATTTGTCGCCAGGGACACGCACTGTCCCATTCAGGTTCTGGGTCGAAGCACTTTTTGATGGTTCGAGAGGCAAGCTGGACATGGAAATCCCAATCAATTTATCGCGTGCCAAACCTACCATAGAGGTGCGGAGAGACGAAAAGCACGGCTAGACCGAGCGAACCGCATGGCAAGCAGCCCTACTCGCCATTGACACACCCGCCAGCGTATGTTGGTTCCAAGGGCTTAAGAATTCGAACATATCGAGGCTGGCTCTATGCCTGAATTGGAAGAAGAGTACGGGATCAAGCGCATTTGTCAGAACTGCGCCGCTCGCTACTACGATCTGAATAACGAACCTCCCGTGTGTCCGTCTTGCGGAACCGAGTACGATCCGGAAGCGGTCATGCGCTCTCGCCGTGGTCGCGTAGCAGCTGCTGCTGTTGCATCTGCGAAGGAGGATGCATCACCAGATGTCGAACTGGAAGATGCTGCGAAGTCCAGTTCGGACGATGACGAGGATGAAGACGACGATGAAGTAACGGCTGTTGCTTTGGACGAGGTTGACGAGGACACGCTGGAGGACGGCGACACTGATTTGGTGATCGACGACGACGGCGAGGTTTCTCTCGATGACGAGTTTGGCGAGGACGACGACAATAAGGTCGACGACGACACCTTACTCGACGACGACGATGAAGAACTTGACGGCGCAATTCCAGTCGAAGGATTGGATAAAACGCTGGACGAAGACAGCTAGAACGCAGGGCTCGTCTACACGATGCGAGCCACCTTTACTTTCGAAGCCTGTTTTC